>JANPMU010000099.1:0-3636 GCA_031427095.1 Sphingomonas sp. | reverse complement strand
AGCGCTCCACCGGGCGCTCCGCAGGGCGGTGGCCGGACCCAGCCGCAGACCCGCGAAGCCGGGTCGCTCGGGTCGGGCTTCATCATTTCGGCCGACGGCTATATTGTGACCAACAATCACCTTATCCAGGGTGCCGGCGGGCCCGGAACGACGGTCGACAGCGTCACCGTCATTCTCACCGACCGCAAGGAATATGCCGCGCGGATTATCGGCCGCGACGCGACCTCGGACCTTGCTTTGCTCAAGATCGATGGCACCAATTTGCCGTTCGTCAGCTTTGGCGATTCGACCCGCGCCCGGGTCGGGGACTGGGTCATTGCGATCGGCAACCCCTATGGGCTGGGCGGGACAGTGACCGCCGGGATCGTCTCTGCGCTTCACCGCGGGATCACCGGGAGCGGCGCCTATGATCGCTACATCCAGACCGACGCCAGCATCAACATGGGCAATTCGGGCGGCCCGATGTTCGACATGATGGGCAATGTCATCGGCATCAACTCGGCGCTGATCTCGCCGACCGGCGCAAGCGTCGGTATCGGGCTCGCGATTCCCGCCGAGCTGGCCAAGCCGGTGATCGAATCGCTTCGCCGGGGCCAGGCGCCGCAGCGCGGCTATCTCGGCGTCAGCCTCCAGCCACTGGACGAGAATATCGCCGGTTCGCTCGGCCTGCCCAAGGACAATGGCGAAATCGTCCGTTCGGTCCAGCCGGGCGACCCCGCGTCGCGTGCCGGAATCCAGCAAGGCGACGTCATTATCAGGGTCAACAACCAGCCGGTCACCCCTGACCAGACCGTGTCCTATCTGATCGCCAACACGACCGTTGGCGCGCGCGTCCCGGTCGAATTGATCCGCGACGGGCGGCGGCAGACGGTGACCGTGGTTGTCGGCCAGCGCCCGACCGAGGAACAGCTTGCCGCGATCAACGGCGGCGGTGATGCGGATGAAGGCCTGGCCGATGATGGCGCACCTGCGATCCCCGGTCAGCAGACGATCGGGCTATCGCTCCAGGCGCTGACTCCGCAGATTGCGCGGGCGACCAATCTTCCGGCCGATGCGCGCGGAGTGATCATCAGCGCGGTCGATCCGTCGAGCGATGCGGCGACCAAAGGCCTCCAGCGCGGCGATTTGATCGTGTCGGTCAATCGCCAGCCGGTGACCACTCCGGCGGCGGTGCTTGCCGCGGTCGAAGTGGCGCGCCGCGCCGGTCGGTCGAGCGTGCTGATGCTGGTCAAGCGCGGCACCGGTCCCGAAGCATTCTTCGGGGTCAATATCGGCGCGCGCTAGCGTCTGTTTCAGTGAGACGACACCGGCCCGCGCCCCCACCCGGCCTTCCGATCAGAATATGCTATGGGAGGCCGGATAAGGGAGCGGGCCGGTGCGGTCTCGAGCGCAAGCGGAAACAAACTCCAACACGCGCTTGTTGCCTCCCCGGCTTATCGCCTAGGTTCCTGGCCATATCGCGATCAGCAGGGGACGGAGCGACCATGGCCAGCCAACCACAAAGCGGGATCTATATCGGCACCGGCGGCGGCAAGCCCCAGATCCTCGAGCTGAAGCGCGCCAACCGCCACGGGCTGATCGCGGGCGCCACCGGGACCGGCAAGACGGTCACGCTGCAAGGGATCGTCGAGGGGCTGTCGGCGGTCGGCGTCCCGACCTTCGTCGCCGATGTAAAGGGCGATCTCGCCGGTCTCGCGATGGCCGGATCGCCGACCTCCAGGACCCACGCGATCTTCGCCGCCCGCGCCGCCGAGATCGGCTATTCCGACTGGAAATATGCCGACAATCCGGTCCAGTTCTGGGATTTGTTCGGTGAGCAGGGTCACCCGATCCGCACCACCATCAGCGAGATGGGGCCGCTGTTATTGTCCCGCCTCATGAACCTCAACGAGGTCCAGGAAGGCGTGATGACGAACGCCATCCACGTCGCCGACAAGGATCGCTTATTGCTGCTCGACCTCGACGACCTCCAGGCGATGCTCGTCGCGGTCGGCGAGCGCGCCGAGGAGCTCACCCTGACTTACGGCAATGTGTCGAAGCCCAGCGTCGGCTCGATCCAGCGGTCGTTGCTCCAGCTGCGCAGTCAGGGCGGCGACCATTTCTTCGGCGAGCCCGCGCTCGACCTCGAGGATTTCCTCAAACTCGACGAAAATGGCCGCGGGATCGTCAATATCCTCGCCGCCGACCGGCTGATGGCCAGCCCGCGGCTCTATGCGACCTTCCTGCTGTGGCTGCTCAGCGAGCTGTTCCAGTTCCTCCCCGAGATCGGCGACCCCGAAAAGCCCAAGCTCGTCTTCTTCTTCGACGAGGCGCATTTATTGTTCGAGGACGCTCCTGCGGCCTTGCTGGAAAAGGTCGAGCAGGTCGTCCGCCTGATCCGTTCGAAGGGAGTCGGGGTCTATTTCATCACCCAGAACCCGATCGACATCCCCGACAAGGTCGCCGGCCAGCTCGGCAACCGCGTCCAGCACGCACTGCGCGCTTTTACCCCGCGCGATCAGGCTGCGGTCAGGTCCGCCGCCGAGACCTTCCGCGCCAACCCCGGGGTCGACGTGGCCACCGCGATCACCGAACTGAAGACCGGTGAGGCGCTCGTTTCGCTGCTCCAGGTCGATGGCTCGCCGTCGCCGGTCGAGCGGACATTGATCAAGCCGCCAGCATCGCGCGTCGGCCCGCTTACGCCGCAGGAACGCGGGGTGATGATCTCGACCGACGCGATCGGGTCCAAATATGACACGCTGATCGACCGCGATTCGGCGCAGGAGATTCTCGTCGCCAAGGCGGGTGAGGCGAGCGCCGCTGCCGCTGCCGCCAAAGCGAACACCGACGCCGAAAAGGCCGCGGCGCAACAGGCCAAGCTCGACGCCGTCGCGGCCAGGGAAACGGCACGCGCCAACCTCGCCGCGCAGCGTGAGGCCGACCGCCAACAGGCTGTCGCCGATCGCGAAGCCGCGCGTGAGGCCCGCGAAGCGGCCAAGCCGTCGATGACCGACAAGATGCTCCAGTCGGCCGGCCGATCGGTCGCGAGTTCGGTCGGGCGGCAGCTCGGCACCCAGTTGCTGCGCGGGATCCTCGGCGGGCTGTTCAAAGGGCGCTAGTCGCTTCGCCAAACCTGATGGATTAGACGAGGGGCCGACGACAATGGCGACGAACCCGGCAATTTCGGCCACACCAGCGATCCTGCGCGAGCTGACGCTGCGCGGAATCATCCTCGGCGCGGTGCTGACTTTATTGTTCACCGCCGCCAACGTCTATCTCGGGCTGAAGATCGGCATCACCTTCGCCACCTCGATCCCCGCTGCGGTGATCTCGATGGCGGTGCTGCGCTTCTTCCGTGATGCGACGATCCAGGAAAATAATATTGTCCAGACCATCGCCTCGGCGGCGGGGACGCTGTCGGCGATCATCTTCGTCCTCCCCGGGCTGGTCATGATCGGCTGGTGGACCGGCTTTCCGTACTGGATTTCGGTCGCGGTGATCGCCTTGGGCGGCATCTTGGGCGTGATGTATTCGGTGCCGCTGCGCAGGGCCCTGGTGACCGGGTCGGACCTGCCATATCCAGAAGGGGTTGCGGCGGCCGAAGTGCTCAAGGTCGGCGCGGGCGTCGGCGGGGTCGAGGAGAATCGCAAGGGCCTG
>JANPMU010000098.1:0-3231 GCA_031427095.1 Sphingomonas sp. | reverse complement strand
AGAATTTTTGCGCGAAGGGGCGGCGATCCGCGACTTCAAGATTCCCGACCGGATCATTGTCGGCGCCGACGATGAAAAAGCGCGCGAGGTGCTCAAGGAAATCTATCGGCCCCTGTTCCTCAACCAGGCGCCGATATTGTTTACCGGCCGCCGCACGGCCGAGTTGACCAAATATGCCGCGAACGCGTTCCTGGCGACGAAAATCAGCTTCATCAACGAGATCGCCAACTTGTGTGAAGCGGTCGGCGCGGACGTCCAGGATGTTGCTCGCGGGATCGGTCTCGACAATCGGATCGGACCCAAATTTCTCCACGCGGGCCCTGGCTACGGCGGCAGCTGCTTCCCCAAGGATACGCTGGCGCTGTTGCGCACCGCGCATGAGGCCGGGGTCGAGCAGCGGATTGTTCAGACGGTGGTCGAGGTCAACGATGCGCGCAAGGCGGCGATGGCTGATCGAGTGCGCGTCGCGGTGGGCGGAGACCTGTCGGACAAGCGCATTGCCGTGCTTGGATTGACCTTCAAACCCAATACCGATGACATGCGCGACGCCCCTTCGCTTCCGTTGATCGCGGCGCTCGAGCAGGCCGGCGCAAAAGTCAGTGCGTTCGATCCGATCGGACGCGAACAGGCCGAACCGTTGCTGCCCGACACCGAGTTTGCGGCTGACGCCTACGCCGCTGCGAAGGGCGCCGATGCCCTCGTCATCGTCACCGAGTGGGACGAATTCCGGGCGCTGGACCTTGTCCGGCTTGCCTCTGTCATGCGGGGGAAAGCCTTGGTCGACCTGCGCAATATCTATGATCCCCAGGTTGTATTGCGCGCCGGACTCGTTCTGTACGGGATTGGTCGCGGAACCGAAGCTTTTCCAAAGCACTAGGCCCAGGGAGCGCGCCGATCGACGCACCGGCGAGCTTGCCGGTCCACTTACCCAGCCCGATGAACGAAAGCCCTATGACCTCTCGACCGAACATCGCCGTCATCGGCCTTGGCTATGTCGGGCTTCCGCTCGCGGTTGCGCTGGCCCGGCACTTCCCCGTCGTCGGGTTCGACATCGATCCGCAGCGGATCGATGAATTGAAGCGCGGCCATGACCGCACCCACGAGGTCGATGGCGATGTGCTGGCGGGGTCCTCGCTCCGGCTGACCGCCGACGCGCAGGAGTGCGGCGGAAGCGATGTGTTCATCGTGACCGTGCCGACCCCGGTCGACGCCGACAATCAACCCGATCTCGCTTATTTGCTCGCCGCGACGCGGACCGTGGCGGGGCTGATCGATCGCGATCGCCGTCCGACCATTGTCTATGAAAGCACGGTGTATCCCGGGGTTACGGAAGATGTTTGCGGGGTCGAGATCGAGCGCTGCGCCGGGCTACAGCGCGGGGCGGATTTTCGCCTCGGCTACTCGCCCGAACGGATCAATCCGGGTGACCGGGAGCATGCCGTTGAGCGCATCACCAAGGTCATCGCCGCGGAGGATTCGGAAACTCTCGATCAGCTCGAGGCGATCTATGGCGCGATGACCAGCGGCGGGGTGTTCCGCGCGGCGTCGATCAAGGCCGCCGAAGCCGCCAAGGTGATCGAGAACGCCCAGCGCGATATCAACATCGCGTTCATGAATGAAGTCGCGCAGATTTTCGCCAGGCTCGACCTCAGCATCTGGGACGTGCTCGCCGCGGCGCGGACCAAGTGGAACTTCCTGCCGTTCGAGCCGGGGCTGGTCGGCGGCCACTGCATCGGGGTCGATCCTTATTATCTCAGTTTTTGCGCGCAGCAGCTCGGCCACCATCCGCAGGTGATCCTGTCGGGACGCGACACCAACGACGCGATGGGAGCGTGGATCGCCGACCAGCTTCACAAGCGCCGCGGCGGCAAAGCGGGGAGCGTGCTGGTGATGGGGATGACCTTCAAGGAAAATGTCCCCGACCTTCGCAACAGCCGGGTGATCGATGTCGTCCGCCGACTTGGCGAGCTTGGGCATGACGTGACGGTGGTCGATCCGCTCGCCGATGCCGACGAGGCGATGCGCGAATATGGCGTGACGCTGGGGCGCGAAGCGCGCGGGCGTTTCGACCTGGTGATCGGTGCGGTCGCCCACGATGCTTATCGTTCGCTCGATGCGCGCCGGACCGAAGCGCTCGTCGCCGAGGGCGGAACACTCGCCGATCTAAAAGGGCTCTGGCGCGAGGCGGCGCTTTCGCCCAGTCTCGATCGGTGGACCCTGTAATGTTGCACATGCCGACCAAGAAGGACGCGCGTCGCGGCGCATTCGTCACGCGCCGCCGCTTCGCTCTGGTCGGAGCGCTGATCGTCGCCGCGCTGATCCCTTACTTCGGGCGGATCCTGCTGGTCCCGGGAACGGTCCAGATCACCCCGACGAGCAACGCGTTGATCGCCAATGTCGCGGCGGTGATCATCGCCTTCTGGGCACGGCTGTCGATCGAGCCGTTCCCGGGGATCCGGTCGAGCACGATCATCCTGCCGACGGCCGCGGCCGCGCATGGCGTGGTGCTGGTCATATTCATGATGACTCGCCTGCCTTATGATCGCGCCGGGCTGACGCTCGGGTTCGTGCTTCATGTTTTATGGGCTTATGGCCTTTATTTCCTCGTCCAGCGGCGCGCCTCGTTGCGAATTGGGGTGGTGCCGGTGGGCGAGGTAAACCGGCTCGACGAGATCGACCAGGTCGAGTGGGTGCCGCTGGCCGCGCCAACGCTCGACGCGACGATCGGCTGCAACGCGATCGTCGCCGATTTCAGCGCCGACATTCCCGATGAATGGGAGAGTTTTCTCGCCGACGCGGCGCTTGCCGGGATCATCGTCTATCAGGTCAAGAACCTCGCCGAATCGCTGACCGGGCGGGTCGAGATCGACCATCTGTCGGAGAATGCATTCGGATCTCTGGTCCCGGCGCGCGGCTATTTCCACTTGAAGGAATTGCTCGACCTGGGCTTGGCGCTGCTGATGCTGCCGTTGGTCCTTCCGGTTTTGGCGGCCGCAGCGATCGCGATCCGGTTCGACAGCATGGGACCGGTATTCTTCCGCCAGGCCCGCATCGGCCATGCCGGCCAGAGCTTCACGGTGATCAAGTTCCGGACGATGGCGATCGGCGACGGCAGCCTCGACCCGCGCGCGGCGGCGATCACCGGCGACTATGACCCGCGGGTCACCCGCGTCGGCGGCTTCCTGCGGCGGACGCGGATCGACGAATTGCCGCAGATCTTCAACATCATCA
>JANPMU010000097.1:0-6672 GCA_031427095.1 Sphingomonas sp. | reverse complement strand
GCTCGCCGGTGGCGTTGCGCATGATTTCAACAACATCCTCACCGCGATTATCGGTCATTGCGACCTGATGATGATGCGCCACACGCCCGGTGACAGCGATTATGACGACATCCAGCAGATCAAGTTGAACTCGAATCGCGCTGCCGGCCTGACCCGCCAATTGCTCGCCTTCTCACGGCAACAGACGCTCCGTCCGCAAGTCCTCCAGGTGCCTGACGTGGTGTCCGAAGTGTCGCATCTGTTGAAGCGTCTGCTCGGCGAGACCGTGCAATTAATTGTCAAGCATGGTCGCGATCTCGGCGCTGTCCGCGCCGACCCCGGCCAGCTCGAACAGGTGATCGTCAACCTCGCGGTCAACGCCCGCGACGCCATGGCGGAAAAGGGCGGGGGCACGCTGACCATCCAGACTTATGCCGTGCGAGCCAATCAGGTCGCCGAAATCGGCAGCGAGATTCTCCCCATCGCTGACTATAGCGCGCTGTCGATCACCGATACCGGCAGCGGGATCGCGCCCAGCGTGCTGGGCAAGGTGTTCGAACCCTTTTTCACGACCAAGGACGTCGGCAAGGGCACCGGGCTGGGCCTGTCGACGGTCTATGGCATCGTCAAGCAATCGGGCGGGTTCATTTTCGCCGATTCCAAGGTTGGGGACGGGACCCGTTTCACCATCTACCTCCCGGTCCACCACACCGAGCCCGTGGTGATCAAGGCGCGCACTCCGGCCAAGCCGCAGGAGAGCGAATTATGGGGTACCGGCACCGTGCTGCTGGTGGAGGATGAGCCCATGGTCCGGACGGTCGCCGAGCGTGCGCTGACCCGCCACGGCTATACGGTAATCACCGCCGCCAACGGTCGGGAAGCGCTCGACATCCTTGGCCGGGGAGAACCGATCGCGTTGCTGATCAGTGACGTCGTCATGCCCGAAATGGACGGCCCGACGATGGTCCGCGAAGCGCGCAAGACTCGCCCCGAACTGCCGATTCTGTTCATGTCGGGCTATGCCGAGGAACAGCTCAGGAACTCGATCGATATCGACAATGTCGCCTTCCTGCCGAAACCCTTCTCGGTTCAGGAACTGGCCGCAGCGGCGCGCCGCGTGCTGGCCGAGGCGGCACGCCGCATCCAGGCCACAAAATAAGACTTTGCGGTTGCGTAACCGATGGTTATGCGGTTCGCCGTGTCTACCGGCCGCTCGATCCTCATCGTCGAAGATGAACCCCTTATCGCCATGATGCTCGAGGATTTTCTGGAATCGCTCGGCCATACCGTCGCGGCCAGCTGTGACAATGTTGGCGATGCCTTGAAAGCGGTTGTTGAAGACGGATTTGAAGTCGCGATCCTCGACGTCAATCTCAAGGGCGAGACCGTGTGGCCGGTGGCTGTCGAGCTTCGGGCCCGCGGTGTCCCGTTCGTCATCGCGAGCGGCGGCCATGTCGACCCGCCCCCGGCCGAGTTCGCCAATGTCCCCTTGATTGAAAAACCCTATACGATCGACCGGGTTTCCCCCGCGATCGAGGCCGCGATGGCGGGCCGAACGGAAAATTGCTGACTCAACATGTTCCCTACTTGTTCTCATAGAACAAAGCCTGTACTGACGGTTTCATACCGGGCAGCTAGGGGCCGCCCGATTGACGAAGGGATCAAGGCCATGGCAGCGCAACTCAAAGTCGTCGGATCGGGTAGGGAAGCAGGCAATATGGACAGGGCCAAAGCGCTTGAGGCGGCTCTCGCCCAGATCGACCGGGCGTTCGGCAAGGGCTCGGCGATGAAGCTCGGCAGTCGTGAAAAGATCGAAATCGATACGGTTTCGACCGGCAGCCTCGGGCTCGACATCGCGCTTGGCGTCGGCGGGCTGCCGCGCGGCCGGGTGGTCGAGATTTACGGGCCTGAAAGCTCGGGCAAGACGACGCTTGCGCTTCACGTCATCGCCGAAGCGCAGAAGGAAGGCGGGACCGCCGCGTTCGTCGATGCCGAACATGCGCTCGACCCCGGCTATGCCAAGAAACTTGGCGTCGACATCGACGAATTGATCGTGTCGCAGCCCGACACGGGTGAGCAGGCGCTTGAAATCGTCGACACGCTTGTCCGCTCGAACGCGGTCGACGTGCTGGTCATCGATTCGGTCGCCGCGCTGGTTCCGCGCGCCGAGATCGAGGGCGAGATGGGCGACAGCCACGTCGGCCTCCAGGCGCGGCTGATGAGCCAGTCGTTGAGGAAGTTGACCGGATCGATCAGCCGCTCGCGCTGCACCGTCATCTTCATCAATCAGCTGCGGATGAAGATCGGGGTGATGTACGGCAATCCCGAAACCACCACCGGCGGCAATGCGCTCAAATTCTACGCCTCGGTCCGCCTCGACATTCGCCGCACCGGCCAGATCAAGGATCGCGACGATATTGTCGGCAACACCACCCGGGTCAAAGTCGTCAAGAACAAGGTCGCGCCACCGTTCAAGCAGGTCGAGTTCGACATCATGTATGGCCAGGGAATCTCGAAGGTCGGTGAGATTCTCGACCTTGGCGTCAAGGCGGGGCTGATCGACAAGTCGGGCTCATGGTTCAGCCATGATTCGATCCGCATCGGCCAGGGCCGCGAGAACGCCAAGATTTACCTCACGGAAAACCCCGAGATGGCGCTCAAGATCGAAAATGCGATTCGCGGCAAGACCGCCGAAATGGCCGAGGCCTTGATGGTCGGTCCCGACACCGACGCCGACGACGAATAATTCTGGCGCGGGTCCGGCGATGGCGCCGGGCCCGCTCAGGGTTTGGACCGACCCGCAAACAGCCGTTTGGGTTCGGTCAGAATCGTCAGCAACAAAGCTGCGCCGGCGCAGCCTGCCAATCCCCACAGGAACGGCAAGGCGGTTCCGTCGAATGCGCGACCGATCAGCAAGCCGATCAGCGCCCCGCCGATCGTCCCGATGGCGCCCTGAACCGACGAAGCGGTCCCCGCGATCGGCCCCATATTCTCCATCGCCAGCGTGCTGAGGTTCGACGCGGTGAATGCGAACGCCGCCATCACCAGCCCCTGGAACAGCACGAACATGGTCAGGCTCTCGCCGACGGTCGACGCCACCACCGCGTGAAGCATTGTCACGCTGGCGAACGCCATCACCCCGACATGGCCGACGCGGCGAAGCCCGAACCTGCCGACGATCCGCGAGTTGAGCCATGACGCCAGCGCCATCGGTGCCGCCACCGCCGCGAACACCAGCCCGATCGCCTGCGGCGCCCGGAACGCATCAAACACGATCTGCTGGATCGACGCGATGTAGGCGGTCAGTCCGCCGAAGATCGCGGTCAGCGCGAGCGCATATCCCAGTGACTGGCGTTCGCTCAGCGCCATGCCTGCCGCGCTCGCGATATCACGCCAGGCCAATGACCGGCGATGCTCGGGGTGCAGTGTCTCGGGCATCCGCCGCCACGTCCAGACCAGCATGATCAGCCCATAACCCGCAAGCACGAGGAAGATCGCCGGCCATGGGGCGAACAGCAGGATTCCCTGCCCGATCATCGGCGCAAGCACCGGCACGACCATGAACACCATGAACACCAGGCTCATCACCCGCGCCATCGCTTCGCCGTCGAACAGGTCGCGGACCATTGTCACCACCAGCACGCGGGTCACCGCCGCCGACGCGCCCTGCAGTGCCCGCGCCGCGATCAGCAGCGCAAAGCTGCCCGCCAGTCCGCACAACACGGCAAACATCGCGTACAAAGCGATCCCGATAAACAGCACCGGCTTGCGCCCGAACCGGTCAGCGAGCGGCCCCCACAATAATTGGCTTGATCCAAACCCGAACATATAAGCGACCACGACCAGTTGCCGGTCATTCTCCGCCGATACGCTTAGGCTCGCGCCGATCGCGGGCAGAGCGGGGATCATGGCATCGATCGCGAACGCATTGAGCGCCATCAATCCGGCCAGCAGCGCAATGATCTCGCGCGGCCCCGGGCGTGGCCCGACGGAGGGCAGATGACTTTCTGAAAAAGGCATTGGGCGCTGCTGGCGCAGCCCGCCGCTCCGTGCAACAGCTGATTGCACGAAGATCGCAGGGGGCCGCTTGCATGCTGACCGTCCATCATCTCGAGAACAGCCGATCGCAACGCATTCTGTGGCTGCTCGAGGAAATGGCACTCGACTATCGGGTCCAGCATTACCAGCGTGAACCCAAGACCATGCTTGCCCCGCCGGAGCTTCGCCGGGTTCACCCGCTCGGCAAGTCACCCTTGCTCGATGACGACGGCGTGATCGTGACCGAAAGTGGGGCCATCGTCGAATATCTCGTCGCCAAGGCGGGCGGTGCGTTTGGCCCTCCCGCGGACCGTTGTGACGCGCTGCGTTACCGCCAGTTCCTGCATTATGCCGAGGGCTCGCTGATGCCGCCCTTGCTGGCCTTGCTCGTCATTCACCGCCTCGGCCTGCTCGGCCGTCCGGCGCGCAAACCGGTGCTCAAAATGTTCGCGCGTCATCTCGATTACCTCGATGCCGAGTTGTCGGGTCGGCCGTGGTTCGCGGGTGACGAATTCACCGCCGCCGATGTCATGATGAGCTTCCCGCTCGAAGTCGCCCGCGCCCGCGCCGGACTCGATTCGAGCCATCGCAATCTGATTGATTGGCTCGACCGTATTCACGCGCGCCCAGCCTATCAGCGCGCTCTGGTCCAGGGCGGTCCCTATGCCTTTGCCGAGGGTTAATCGGCGCAGCTTGCCTGGGGGTCAAACCGCAACGCCGCCGCCTTCGATCGACGATCCGTTCGGGGGGCGTGCTTGACAATCCGGGCCGCCGCCCGCGATGCGTTGACCCGCGACTGAGGAGCCACGATGACCGAGGGAATGACGCGCGGCTTCGGCCTGCAATGGCAGATGCTGGTCGGCTTCATCGTCGGCCTCGCCGCTGGCCTGATCGCCAATGCCACCTCGGTCGACGCCGCCTGGGTCGATTTTTTGACCACCTACATCACCGGCCCGATCGGCCAGATCTTCCTCCGCTTGCTGTTCATGCTCGTCATTCCCTTGCTGTTTTCGGCACTGGTCGTCGGGATCGCCGAAATGGGCGACGTCCGCGCGTTGAAGCGCGTCGGCCTGCGCACTTTGATATTCACCGTGATCGTGTCGGGCATCGCGGTGGTCATCGCTTTGGCCTTCACCAATTGGATCCAGCCCGGGGCGGGGGTCGACCCGGCGCTCGCCCAGCGCCTCCTCGCCGACGCGCGCGAGGGCGCCGGAGCGATCCTGTCCGGCCAGTCGGACAAGCCGCAGGGTGTTTCGGCGGTGCTTGCCATCATCCCCAATAATGTCGTCGCCGCCGCTGCCGACAACGACATCCTCGCGGTGATGGTGTTCGCGTTGATATTCGGCATCGGCCTGCTGATCACCCAGACCAAGTCGGCCAACGCGCTCCAGTCGGCAATCGAAGGCATCTTCCATGTCTCGATGCGGCTCATCTCGCTGATCATCCGCTTCGCCCCGATCGCGATCGCCTGCTTCATGTTCAATCTTGCCGCAGTGTTCGGCTGGGACCTGCTGCTGCGGCTCGGCGCTTATGTCGCGGTGGTCCTGCTCGCGCTCGGCACCCAGATGTTCATCGTCTATCCGCTGATTCTCAAGTTCGTCGGCGGCGTGTCGCCGATCTGGTTCTTCCGCAATTCGCAGGAAGCGATGGTCATGGCCTTTTCGACCGCCTCGTCGAATGCCACGCTGCCGACCGCGCTGCGGGTCGCCGAGACACGGCTCAATCTGCCCCCGCGAGTCGCGCGTTTCGTTCTCACCATCGGCGCCACCGCCAATCAGAACGGCACCGCGATCTTCGAAGGCGTGACCGTGCTGTTCCTCGCCCAATTCTTCGGCGTCGAACTCAATCTCGGGCAGCAGGCGACGGTGCTGTTCATCTGCATCCTTGGCGGCATCGGCACCGCCGGAGTTCCCGCCGGATCGCTTCCGGTGGTCGCCCTGATCCTGGGCATGATCGGGGTCCCGCCCGAAGGGATCGGGCTTGTTCTCGGGGTCGACCGCTTCCTCGACATGTGCCGAACCACGCTCAACGTCACCGGGGATCTCGCCGCCGCGACCGTGGTGTCGCGCGGCGAACTGCACCTCGGCGAGGCGGTCGATGAGCGTCCGGTGGTAGGCCCGCAACCGGTTTGATCGCGGTCCGATGCGTAGACAGCGCGCTTGCGCGGGAATGGGAACGGCATGATCTGGGACGATCTCGACCCGCGATACAGCCTCATCCTGTGCGACATCTGGGGCTGCATCCATGACGGCGTCGCGCTTTATCCCGGGGCGAGCGATCGGCTGATCGGGTGGCGCAACGAGGGCCGCAAGCTGATCCTCGTCACCAACGCGCCGCGCCCGGCCGCCGACGTCGAGCGCCAACTTGCCCGCATCGGCCTTCCGCGCGCCGCCTGGGACGGGATCGCCACTGCGGGAGAGGCGGGGATCGCGGCACTGCTTGGGCTCACCGGTCCGCTTGGCTTCCTCGGCACCGTCGAGGATCGCAGCGTATTGGAAGGCCGGGGCGTGCAAATCGCCACCGGCGACGAGTTCACCGATCTGGCCTGCACCGGCCTCGACGATGCTCGCGACCGCGTCGCCGACTATCGTCAGGACCTCGAACGCTGGGCGTCGCTGGACATCCTCATGCATTGCCTCAATCCCGATCATACGG
>JANPMU010000096.1:0-2534 GCA_031427095.1 Sphingomonas sp. | reverse complement strand
CGCGATACGCTACCGGGCGTAATGAGCGAAGTCGAGCGTACGCTCGGGGGTCTCGACATCCTCGTCAATAACGCCGGAGTGGCGGACATCAGCGGCGGCGTTCTTCATCAGACCGAAGCCGGCTGGGACACGACCATTGCCACCCACCTCGATGCGACCTTCCTGCTGTCGAAGCTGGCCGCTCAATCGATGGTGACGCGCAAGCGTGGCAAGATCATCAATCTCGCCAGCATGTATTCGTTCTTTGGGGCTGCGGCCTTGCCGGCCTACAGCGCGGCGAAAGGCGCGATCGTCCAGCTGACCAAATCAATGGCGATCGAACTGGCGGCGCATAATATCCAGGTTAACGCGATTGCCCCCGGCTGGATCGCGACCGAGATGACCGCGATCGCGCGCGATGATCCCGACTGGCAGGGGTTTACTGCGATGGTGATGGCGCGCACCCCCGCCGCGCGCTGGGGCGAGCCCGAGGAATGCGCCGGGGCGGTGGTGTTTCTCGCCAGCGGGGCGGCGGATTTCATCACCGGGGTCACGCTTCCGGTCGATGGCGGATATTCGATCAGCTAGAGTCGGGAGTAACGGGCTGGCCATGGTGATCACGTCGATCGGCGCCGAACCAGACTCAGGCCCAAACCCCCGCCAATCCTCCGCTTTGGTGATCGGCGCGTCGTCGCCGGGGACGAACGAGTAAGAGTGAATTTGGCCATCCGGTGAGGGGTAAGTTGAAATCCGCTATTCCTTACGCTATGTAAGGAGGATGGTTGTGGCGACGATGACATCGAAGGGACAGATCACGATTCCGGTCGCGGTGCGGCGCAAGCTGCGGCTGCATGCCGGGTCGAAGGTCGATTTCGTCGAGAACGAGGCCGGCGAGCTGGTGCTGAAACCGCGTACTGGTGACATCCGCGAGCTCTACGGGATCGTCAAATATGACGGGCCGCCGTTGTCGATCGAGGAGATCAACGAGGCGATTGGCGACGCCGCTGCGGAAAGCTTTCGGCGCTCGGTTTCGTGATTGCGATCGATGCCAATATCCTTGTTCGCTACCTCGTTCGCGACGATCCCGATCAGGCGCGGCGAGCCAAGAAATTATTGCAGGAAACATTATCGGCGGATGAGCCCGGACTGGTGACGATCGCCACATTGGTCGAATTGGGCTGGGTGTTGGGCAAGGCATATAAAATTCCGGCGGATGAAGTGCGGCAGATCGTCTCGCGGCTGCTCGATACGCCCCAGATCGTCTTCGAACAGTCGGCGGTGGTCCAGCGCGCACTGGCGCTCGAATTGTCCGACCTTGCCGACGCGATCATTCATGAAGCGGGGCGGGAATCGGGCTGCGACAAGACGCTGACGTTCGATCGAAACTTCGCGCGCATCGATGGCGTCGAACTGCTCGGCGCTTGAGCGAGGAGCCACCGCCCCGCCAATCCTCGGCGCTGGTGATCGGCGCGTCGTCGCTGGGGACGATTTTCGAATGGTATGATTTCTATCTCTACGGGCTGCTCGCGACGATCATTTCGGCGCAGTTTTTCAGCGGCGTCAACGAGACCACCGGGTTCATCTTCGCATTGGCCGCGTTCGCTGCGGGGTTCACGGTGCGGCCGTTCGGCTGCTGCCGAAATATGCCTCCACCTAAGTCGCCGAGCAAGCGCCCCAGCGAAAGCGCGGATTGTTCACCAGCTTCATCCAGACCACCGCGACGCCGGGACTGGTCGCCGCGACCGGGGATATTTATTACGGGCTGTGGTACCCGATCGTGGTCGCGCTGGTCACTCTGGTGGCGGGGCTGCTGTTCCTGCCCGAGACGTTTCGGCGGCGGCTGACCGACTGAAACCTCCGGCCTTGCGCTTCATTGCGCGGCGGCGCAGGTTCCGCCGGTCAACCAGGGGGACGATGATGGACGAAGTTGAAACGCGCGGCGCGGTGCCGATCTGGTTCTGGATTGCGGCGATCGGGGCGCTGCTGTTCGAGGCGTTCGGCAGCTATTCCTATTTGACCGACGTCACGCGCAGTGCCGAAGCGCTGGCCGCGCTGCCGCTCGACCAGAGGGCGATGATGCAAGCCATGCCGCGGTGGATTTACGCCGCTTACGCGACCGCGGTGTGGGCCGGACTTGCCGGGGCGGTGCTGCTGCTGATGCGGCGCAAGCTCGCCGAACCCTTGCTGCTGGTGTCGGTGATCGCGGTGGTGGTCCAGTTCGGGGGCGTGCTGCTGGTCCCCAAAATTCGCGAAGTGACTCCGGACGGGGCGTTTACCGTGCCGATCATCATCTTCGTGATCTGCTACGGCATCTACATGTTTGCGCGCCTGTCGCGGAAGCGGGGGTGGCTGCGCTAGAGACTGTTTCAATAAGACGGCGCCGGCCCGCACCCCCACCCGGCCTCCCAATCAGGTTACCCTAGGGTCGGCGGGGGGGGGGAGCGGGCCGGTGCCGCACCAGCGAAGCTGAAACAGACTCTAGCCGTCCCTCCCAAGCCAGTCGAGGATCAGCGCGTTGATTTCGGCGGGGCGTTCGCGGTGGAGGAAGTGGCCGC
>JANPMU010000095.1:0-7175 GCA_031427095.1 Sphingomonas sp. | reverse complement strand
GGGTCGGGGGCGATGGCTGCGGCATGCTCGGCGGCGATCAGCGGTTCGAGCAAGGCGACCGAGCGGATCTCGGGTAAAACCGGGCTGAGGATCGCGCGCTCAATCATCAGTGCGAGCGCCGCGACGGGCGCCGGCAAAGCGAGCAGTTTGAGCATTTCATCGGCGATGCGTTCACGCGACAAGGCCATCAGATCATTGGCGCGCAGCGTGCAGGCGGCGAGCGCGGGAGCGTCGGGATCGCCCTGACCGAAGCGCGCGTGGAAGCGGAAGAAGCGCAGGATGCGAAGATGGTCTTCGGCGATCCGTTCGAGCGGCTCGCCGATGAAGCGGACATGGCCCGCGTCGAGATCGGCGAGGCCGCCGAAATAATCGAAAATCTCGCCACTGAACGGGTCGGCGTAGAGCGCATTGATGGTGAAGTCGCGGCGCGCGGCGTCGCCCCGCCAGTCGCCGGTGAAGGCGACCGTGGCGCGGCGGCCGTCGGTGGTGACGTCGGACCGCAGCGTGGTCACTTCGACCGCGTGGCCGTCGGCGACTGCGGTGACCGTGCCGTGCGCGATTCCGGTGGGGATCGCCTTGATCTTCGCGGCGGTCAGGCGGCGAATGACGTCCTGCGGATCAAGCCGGGTGGCGACATCGACGTCGCTGACCGGAAGGCCGAGGAGGGTGTCGCGGACCGCTCCGCCGACGAACCGCGACGAACCGCCCGCGACATCGAGCGCGTCGAGCAGGCGGGTCATTCCGGGGCGGGTGCGCCATTCGGCGTCGGGCAGCAGGACAGCCGCGTCGTTCAGAGGCATTTGAGGCGCCGCGACAAATTGACGAGCATCGCTGCGGTCGCGCCCCAGATCTTGCGATCGTTCCAATTGATCTGGAAATAATCGCGCATCCGCCCGCGAAACTCGGTCTTCATGCGCAGATGGTTGGCGGGATCGAGGACGAAGGCGAGCGGGGCTTCGAACCAGTCGGCGACTTCGCCGGGGTGGGGGACGAGGACCAGATCGGGAGGGATAACGCCGACCACCGGGGTGATCGCGAAGCCGGTGAGCGTGGTATAGCGGTCGGCGGTTCCGCACAATTCGACCTTGGCCGGGTCGAGCCCGATTTCCTCCCAGGCTTCGCGCAGCGCTGCGGCCGAAGCGCTTTCGTCCTGCGGATCGACCCGACCGCCGGGAAAGGCGACCTGCCCGGCGTGGGTGCGCATGGTCTCTGGGCGCAGGGTGAACAAAAGTCCGGGCTCGGCGCGGTCGGTGATCGCGACCAGCACCGCAGCCTCGCTCGGCCCGTCGGCGAAAGTCTCGGTAATGTCGCCGGCGAGCAGGTCGTCCGGCGCAGTCGCGGCGAGCGCGGCGGTGAGGCGGGCGGCGAGGGGCGAAGCGATCGTCATGGGGCAAGCGCGAAGAAAGCGCCGTCGCTCCACACGCCGGGCGGGTCATGGCCCTCGGCCAGCGCGATTTCGGCCAGTTCGTAATAAAGCGGGCGGACGAGCGCGGCTTCCAGGCCGTGGCGGACAGCGACGCGGGGCTGAGGGCCATGCCCGTCGTCGACGATCGCCATGGGGTGTTCGGGACCGATGACGAGCGCATCGCCGCTATTGAGGCGGAGCGCGATCCGGCGGGTCTGGTTGGCGCCTTCGCTTTCCATTTCGAGCGCGAGGAACGCGGTGCCGTCAACTTCGATCGACAATTTTTCGACCGGGGTGACGAGGACGTGGCTGCCGTCGGGCTCGCGCCTAAGCACGGTCGAGAACAAACGGACCATCGCCGGGCGGTTGATCGGTTGACCCTGATGATACCAGCTCCCGTCGCGGGCGATGCGCATCTCACTGTCGCCGCAATGGGTCGGATGCCATTGGTCGACCGGGGGATATTCCCGGTCGGCAACGAGTGCGGCGATCGAGTCGAGCGACTGGCCGGCAAAGTCGATCGGTGGGCGGGTCTCGGGCATCGGGTGCGCCTTAGGACAGCGCGGCGGTCATTGCGAGCCAGGCGACGCCATCGAATTTCTTTGTCGCGCTGGATTGCTTCGTCGCCGCGCTCCTCGCAATGACGCCGGGATGAGCGAGCCGAGAACCGCAATTGTCACCGGAGCCGCCCGACGGGTGGGGGCGGTCATCGCACGGGCACTGGTCGCGGACGGGTGGCGGGTCATCGCGCATGTCCATCATGATGGTGACAAGGTCCCCGACGGATGCGTGCGCGCGGTGGCGGATCTGGCCGAGCCGGATTGCGCCGAGGCGATTTTCGCGGTGGCGAACGGGATGCCGCCGGTCCGATTGCTGGTCAATAATGCGGCGCGATTCGCCGGTGATCGGGTCGAAGCGGTTTCGGCGGCGGAATTCGATGCGCATATGGCGGTCAATGCGCGCGCGCCGGCGCTGCTGACCCAAGCGTTCGCTCAAGCGTGCGACGGCGCTGGCGAAGGCGACAGGGGGCTGATCGTCAATCTGCTCGACGCCAAGCTGGCCGCGCCCAACCCCGATTATCTGAGCTATACCATGTCGAAATATGCGCTCGCGGGATTGACCGAGCTAAGCGCGCGGGCGCTGGCGGCAAAGGGCATCAGGGTATGCGGGATCGCGCCCGCGCTGATGCTCCGCTCGCCCGGGCAGAGCGCCGCGAATTTTGAAGCGGCGCATGCGCATAATCCGCTGCGCCGCGGGATCGACCCCGATGATGTCGTGGCGGCGCTGCGCTATCTGATCGCGGCGCGGAGCGTGACCGGCGAAGTGCTGACAATCGACGGCGGGCAGCGCTTCCTTGCGCTCGACCGCGATGTGCAATTTCTGGAGATTCGATGACCGAAGTCGTTCGCCTCGATGGCCTGATGCCCGATTCGCTGGCCGTGCGGTCGAGCAGGATCCTGCTCGATTCATTCGAGGTCGAAGCCGACATCGGGTTTCACGATTATGAAATCGGCGCGCCCCAGCGATTGCTGGTGACGGTCGAAATCTGGCTCGACAGCAATGCACCTCCGCCCGACGACGACCCCGATAGCGCATGGAATTATGATGTGCTGCGGAGCGATATCGAGACGCTGGCAGCCGCGCGGCGCTATAATCTGCAAGAGACGCTGGCGCACGCGATCTATGCCCGCATCGCCGAGCGGCGCGGCGTACGTGCGCTGCGCGTCGCCACATCCAAACCCGATGTTTATGCCAAAGCGCGCGGGGTGGGGGTTGAGATTGCGTCCTTCCGTGGCGAATCTCCGCGCACCTGAATGTCGGTTATGATCACGAGCGGAACAAAACTCGTTGCGCCGCCATTGTCGCGAGGATAAGGAGGCGCATAGCAGCCGATGATATGTTGATACATCGGTGGTCCGTTTCACGGACCGGGCGCGTGTTGAATGTTTAGTCTAACCAGTGGAAATATCCACGGTGTTTCGAGGAGAGTTGCGGCTTAATGTCCTACGCCAATCGACATCAGATGAGCACGAATCGGACGGCAGGAATCATTGTCGTCGCGATCATCCATCTTATTTTGGGCTATGTGCTGGTCACCGGACTGGCGTATAATGTCCTGAAGAAAGCCGCCGAGGATTTGAAGACGTTCGACGTCGAGAAGGAGCCCCCGCCTCCGCCGGAAGAGCCGCCCCCGCCCGAAAAGCGGCCCGATTTGCCGCCGGCAGTGGCACCGCCCGCGATCGTTCGGATCAGTCCCATGGCGCAGCCGATCATCTCGGTTCCGACCCCGCTGGTGATCACTCCGACCGCTCGACCCGCGCCGCCGCCGCCGCCGCCGCCGCCGCCGCCGCGTCGGATCGAACCGGCAAAGGCCCGGGCGAACCTCGCGTCCTATGTCTCGGATGACGATTATCCCGATTCGGCCCAGCGCAACGACGAGCAAGGCACAACGGGCTTCCGTCTGGACGTCGGACCGGATGGCCGCGTGAGCAGTTGCACGGTGACGTCGCCGAGCGGTTCGAGTTCGCTCGACGGCACGACGTGCCGGCTGATGAAAAGCCGGGCACGATTTACCCCGGCGACCGACAGCACCGGCGCGAAGACTTCCGATTCGGTCAATGGCCGGATCCGTTGGGTTCTTCCGCAAAACTAAGTTTTTTTAATTGCAGCCTATCTCAAGAGGAAAGTACATATCATGGAACCAGCAGCTCCCGCCGCCGCCAGCCCTTATGGCCTGATGCAGGCCCTCCAGGAGGGTGGCGCCATTTCGTGGGCGACGTTCATCATCCTGGTGATCATGTCGCTCGGAACATTCTACATCCTGTTCACCAAATTCTTCGAGCAGCAGAAGATCATCAGCCAGGGCAGCAAGGTCCGGGCGAGCTTCTGGAATTCGCCCAACCTCAAGGAAGCGGCGACCAAGCTCGAAGCGCGCAGCGCCTATCGCTCGATCGTCGACGAGGCGCTGGTTGCGCAGGAACATCATGGCAAATTGACCAATCCGGTCGATCAGCATGACTGGATGGCGAACAGTCTGGCGCGCAGCCAGGGTGGCATCGGCGCCCGGCTCGGCGAAGGCCTCGCCTTCCTCGCCACGGTCGGTTCGACCGCGCCGTTCATCGGCCTGTTCGGGACCGTCATCGGCATCTACCGCGCGCTGATCAAGATCGGCGCTTCGGGTCAGGCATCGATCAGCGCCGTCGCCGGTCCGGTCGGTGAAGCGCTGATCATGACCGCACTCGGTCTGGTCGTCGCGGTTCCTGCGGTGCTCGCCTACAACTGGCTGATCCGCCGCAACAAATCGATCATGGAAGATCTCGCCGCGTTCACCAACGATCTTCACGGATATCTGATGTCGGACGGCCAGGTGAAACCGCGCCTCAGCAGCCCGACCGCTGGTACGGCGGCCAAGCCGGGCGCGCAGACGCGTTCGTCGGCTGCTCCGACCCAGCCGGGCAGCACCGGGATGACCGGGACGGGCGCCCCGGCGACCCCGACCACCGATCGTCGCTAAGACCATCATCCGGACCGGCGCCCGGCGCCGGTCCGGCGCTTAATAGTCCGAAGGAAGCTATACCCCATGTCGATGAGCGTAGGCCCCGCCGACGGCGAAGAAGACACCCCGATGTCGGACATCAACACCACGCCGCTGGTCGACGTGATGCTGGTGCTGCTGATCATCTTCCTCATCACCGTCCCGGTGGTGCTCGAGACCGTTCCCATTGCCTTGCCCGTGGTCGCCTATGAAGTCACCGTGACCAAGCCCGAGAATGTCGCGCTGACGGTGCGCGGCGGGCCCGGCTGGACCTGCGAAGTCTATTGGGGAATGACCAAGGTCAACAGCACCGAGCTGATCGACCGCGCGGTCAAGAAGCTCGAGCTCGAGATCAAGAAGGTCGGGGGGGTCCAGAACATCACCGAGGAAAACATGCCTGAAGTGCATATCCGCGGCGACCTCAACACGCCGTACAAGTGCATCGGCGGCGCCATTTACACCATGCAGCGCGCTGGTTTCGCCCGCGTCGGCTTCATTTCTGATCCGCCTCCGGGCTTGCCCGTCAAGCGGCTGTAAGAAAGGACCTCACTCCATGACGACGCAAACCACCGGCTCGAATGAAGACGCCGAGCCGATGTTGGAAATGAACATGACGCCGTTGATCGACGTCCTGTTGGTTTTGATTATCATGTTCATCATCACCATCCCGCCGCAGACCCATGCGGTCAAACTCGATTTGCCGCAGGACGACCCGAACAATGTTCCGCCGCCGGTCGACCCGATCAAGAACAAGGTGGTGATCACGCGATTGGGTGAGATCCTGTGGAACGACGCCGCAGTTGACCAGGAGCAACTGCGCCAATATCTCGATATTACCCAGCAGATGAATCCGGTGCCCGAGCTTCATCTCCAGCCCGAGGCCCTAGCGCGCTACGAGCTGGTCGACAAAGTGCTCGCGGTGACCAAACAGGCCAAGGTGTCGAAGATGGGGTTCGTCGGTAACGAGCAATATCAGAATTTCTAGAACCGGCTTTCCGGTGTGAATTGAGGGCGGTCCTGCGGGGCCGCCCTTTTTTTGCGCCCGATGCGCGCTTTTCCGCGACGGCGGATCATGGCATATTGCGGTGATGGGCGAACGGATCGCGAGATGCGCGTGCGGGGCGCTGAGCGTGCGCTGCGATGGCGAGTCGGCGCGGATCTCGCTGTGCCATTGCGATGCGTGCAAGCGGAAGAGCGGCAGCGCCTTTTCGTTCAACGCCACGTTTCGCGACGACCAGCTCGTGATCGCGGGACGATCGAGCCAATATGAGCGGTTCGGCGAGGATGGCGGCGGCTGGGTGCGGCAGCACTTCTGTCCGACCTGCGGGACGACATTGTTTCACCGCATAGAGCTGCGCCCGGGCATGGTGACGATCGCGGTGGGCGGCTTCGCCGACCCGGATTTCCCGCCGCCGACGGTCGAGGTTTATGCCGAGCTGGCGCAACGCGGGCTGGCGCTGGCGGTCGATCCGGCGATGGCGCGGGAGTGACGGACCAAACCCATGCGATACCCGATCGCGCGCCGACTTCTCCACCAGTCTGCGGCTGATCGCCCTCCCCGTTGCGGGGAGGATGTTACGCCGCCATGCCTTCGAACTGGAGCTTCGCCAGTCGCGCGTAGAGGCCTTCGGCGGCGCTGAGCGAGGCGTGGGTGCCTTGTTCGACGATCCGGCCGCCGTCCATGACGATGATCCGGTCGGCGGCGCGGACGGTGGCGAGCCGATGAGCGATGACGATCGTCGTGCGCGATTGCATCAACCGTTCGAGCGCGTCCTGGACCTGGGCTTCGTTTTCGGCGTCGAGCGCCGAGGTCGCCTCGTCGAGCAGCAGCAAGGGAGCGTCGCGAAGCAAAGCGCGGGCGATCGCGATGCGCTGGCGCTGGCCGCCCGAGAGGCGCGCTCCGGCTTCGCCGAGGAAGCTGTCGTAGCCGCCGGGAAGCGCCGTGATGAACTCGTGCGCGTTGGCGGCGCGGGCGGCGGCGAGAATGTCATCATCGGAGGCGTCCCAGCGACCGTAGCGAAGATTGTCGCGGGCCGAGGCGGCGAAGATCATTGTGTCCTGCGGGACCAAAGCGATGCGTGCCCGGATCGCGGCGGGATCGGCCTCGCGCAGATCGATTCCGTCGAGCGTGATGCGGCCGATTTGCGGATCGTAAAATCGCAGCGCGAGCTGGAACAGGGTCGACTTGCCCGCGCCCGAGGGGCCGACCACGGCAACGGTCTCGCCCGGCGCGAC
>JANPMU010000094.1:0-6578 GCA_031427095.1 Sphingomonas sp. | reverse complement strand
ACCTCGGCGACGGCCAGCCATTCGCTCCGGGCGAGAGGGTGGGTCGGATCGAGACGGAAGCCGCGTCCGCCAACCGACTGCCAATTCTCGCCGGTCGAATCGCGGCGGCGCGAGAGTCGGTCGGGGAAAGCGAGGGCGATGGCTAATCCTCCCCACCCTGCAAGGGAGGGGTCGGGCGCGGGTGCCGCCGAAGGCGGCTCGCTGCGCTCGCTACCCACCACTAGCCCAGTGCCGGGACTCTTGGCCTTGTCCGGGGGACAAGGCTGTCCCGGTACTTTTGCAGGGAAAGGGATTCGTTGCGCCCACCCCTTTGCCATCCGTCGCGCCCCTTCCGGCCGTGGTCCACGGTCCCCGCGCCATCTGCGGTGTCTGACCTCCAAGTCGGGGTCGATCCCGCCAAGCCCACGTTCGGTGAGCAGCACCGCAACCTCGGCGGCGGCCTGCGCAAACCCTCGAGCGCCCGCCTCGATCAGCATGTGGGCGAGGCGCGGCTCGAGCGGGAGTTTGGCGATGGCGCGGCCGTGGGTGGTGAGTTCGCCCGCCTCATTGATTGCGCCGAGCCGGGTCAGGCGCTGCCGCGCTTCGGCCAGCGCGGGGCCAGGCGGCGGATCGAGGAACGGCAGGCGGGTCGGATCGGCCTCGCCCCACAACAGGCAGGTCAGCACCAGGCTCGACAAATCGGCTTCGAGGATTTCGGGCGGGTCGTGGGCCGGCAGCGCGGCGTTGGCGGCTTCCTCCCACAAGCGGATCGCAACGCCGGGCGTCTGGCGAGCGGCGCGACCGGCGCGCTGGGTCGCGGCGGCGCGGCTGGCGCGCTGCGTGACCAAGCGGGTGAGCCCGGCGCCGCGATCGTAGCGCGGGCGGCGGGCGAGGCCGCTGTCGACGACGATCGCTACGTCGGCGAGTGTCAGACTGGTTTCGGCGATCGAACTGGCGAGGACCAGCTTGCGGCTGCCGGGCGCGGGCGGAGCAAGCGCGGCGCGCTGGGCGGCCGGGTCGATGCCGCCGTGAAGCTTATGGAGGACGATGTTGGCGGGAAGTTCGCCGAGCGCGGTCGCGGTGCGCTCGATCTCGGCCACTCCGGGAAGGAAGGCGAGCAAGGAGCCGGGGTGGTCGGCGAGCGCGCGGCGGATCGCGGCGGCCATCTGCAGTTCGATCCGCGCGGCGCTGTCGCGGCCGATGTGGGTGATGGTCAGCGGATGGCTCTTGCCGGCGCTGGCGATGCGTGGGGGATTGGCGAGAAGTCTGGAAAAACGGTCGCTGTCGAGGGTGGCCGACATGGCGAGGATTCGCAGATCGGGGCGGAGCGCGGCGGCGGCATCGAGCGCGAGCGCCAGCGCGAGGTCATGGTCGAGGCTGCGTGCGTGAACTTCGTCGAACAGCAAAGCGGAGATGCCGGCGAGTTCGGGGTCGGCCTGAATCCGCGCGAGGAACACGCCGTGGGTCATGGCGATGACCCGGGTCGCCTTGCCGACCTTGCTGTCGAGGCGGGTGGTGTAGCCGAAAGTCGCGCCGGGGGGCTCGCCGGCGTCGGACGCCATGCGTTCGGCGGCGGCGCGGGCGGCGAGGCGGCGGGGCACGAGCAGCAGCACCTGGCCGCTGCACCACGACTCAGCCAGCAGCGCGGGGGCGACGGCGGTGGTCTTGCCCGCCCCGGGCGGTGCGACCAGCAGCGCGCGCGGGCCATCGCGCAGCGCGGCGAGGAGTTCGGGAAGGACGGCGTGGATGGGGAGGGGCGCGCTCACACCTCGTTACTGGAAGGACCAACCGGGCGGCGCAATCGATTCGCGCGACACGCGTGTTTTCCCGACCGGTTCATGGTATGGATGCTCCTCTCAAAAAACAGGTGGAGGTTCCCATGACATTCCTTCGAAACCCACTGCTCGCCGTGGCGGGAGCAAGTCTGGCCTTGATCAGCTGTTCTCCCCAAGGCGCTGATTCCGCAGCAAAAGCGGACCCGTCCGCCAATGCGACCCAATCTGCCAATAGCAATGACCCCATTCAAAGCGCGATGTCTGCGGCGCCCGAGTCGGTAGCTCGTGACGCCGCCGTCATCGCACCCAATCCGGACGGTTCGATGCGCACCTTGAGGGAGGGCAAGAACGGGTTCACCTGCACGCCTGACGATGCGGCGACTCCCGGACCCGATCCGATGTGCATGGACGCCAACGGCTTGAAGTGGGCAGTGGCGTGGATGACCAAGACAACGCCACCGGCTGGCGCGGTCGGTCTCATCTACATGCTCGCCGGAGGGACCGACGCCAGTAACACCGATCCCTTTGCGACCAAGCCGTCCGAAGGGAACAACTGGATCGAGACCGGACCCCATGTGATGGTCGTTGGATCGAAGGGATTGCTCGCCGACTATCCGGCGTTGCCGAAACCGGACACGACGGCGCCCTATGTGATGTACCCGGGCACACCCTATGATCACCTGATGATCCCGATCAAATAGGGCTCAATAAGCCCGCGCTACCGCGAATTCGACGGCTTCGATGAGCGCGGCCTTGGCCTTGCCGGCGGCGAAGGGGGCGAGCGCATCGATCGCTCGGCGGCGATAGTGACGGGCGCGCTCGAACGTGTCGGCGATTGCGCCGGACGAGCGCATTAGCGCGATGGCATGTGCGAGATCCTCGTCCGAAGCGCGCTCGCCCGAGACGGCGGCGCGCCAGAAAGCCCGGTCGGCATCCGATCCGCGCGCGTGGGCGAGGATCACCGGAAGGGTCATCTTGCCGTCGCGGAAATCGTCGCCAAGCCCCTTGCCCATCGTCGCGCTGTCGGACGCATAGTCGATCGCATCGTCGACCAGCTGGAACGCGATGCCGAGGTTGCGACCGTAGCAATCGAGCGCCTGTTCGGCCGCATCGCCGGCTTCGGCGACGACTGCGGATATGCGGCAGGCGGCGGCGAACAGAGCGGCGGTCTTAGCGCCGATGATGGCGAGATATTGTTCCTCGTCGGTGTCGATCCGGCGTTGCGCGGTCAATTGATCGACCTCGCCTTCGGCGATCACCGCCGAGGCGTTGCTGAGGATTTTGAGAACCCGCAAGCTGCCGTCTTCGACCATCAGTTCGAACGCGCGGCTGAACAGGAAATCGCCGACCAGCACGCTCGCCGGATTGCCCCAGATGAGGTTGGCGGTGCGCCGCCCTCTGCGGGTGCCCGAGCCGTCGACGACATCGTCGTGGAGCAGCGTCGCGGTGTGGATGAACTCGACCGCCGCAGCGAGCTTATGGTGGCGCGAGCCCGAATAATCGAGCAGCGCCGCGCTTGCCAGCGTCAGCATCGGCCGCATGCGCTTGCCGCCGCCGGCAATGAGGTGACCGGCGAGCTCGGGGATCAGCGCCACCTTGGACTGCATCCTGTCGAGAATGACGGCATTGACCGCGTTGAGATCGCTCGCGACGAGGGCGAGCATGGATTCAAGCGACGGAGAGGCGGAGGTTGCACCGCGAAGCGGAAGGATGGTGGCGCTCATCGCCCGCCGCCCTAACGCAGCGCTTGGGCGATGCAAGGGCTTTGCAGTTATGGTGCTGGTGCGCCCGAAGCGACCTGTTTAGGGGGCAAGCCATGAGAGCTTCGGTGACGTCATGCGCGAACTGATCCGGTCGGCATGGCTGATTGCGGCGGCGGTGCTGATCCCATTGCTGCTGTTCGTCGTTTTCCAGACCGGTTTTTCGGCGCGCGAGGAGCGGCGTGCGATCGAGGCCCGGTCGCTGGCCAAGAGCGAGACGATCATCGCGACATCGGATGCGATGCTGTCGAAGGGCATCGGCGCGATCGAGGCGCTGGCGACGATCGAGGGCTTGCCGATCGGTGATATTCCCGGCGCTTATCGGCGGGCCAAGCAGATCGCGGCGCTCAACCCCGACTGGGTCACGGTGACATTGACCCAGCTCAGCGACGGCACCGAATTGTTCGACCTGAGGCGACCGCTGGGGGCTGGACTATTGTCCGACTTACCGCGCCCGGCGCCACGGGGGACCGCGATCGGGCGGATCGTGCGCGACGGTCGCGGCTGCCCCTGCGTCCTGATCGAGCGCGCCGCCCCGGGCCCGATGCCGGGCGGCTATGTGCTTGCCGCGATGATCTCGACCAAGCCGTTCGTGGCATTGCTGCCCGAGCGCAAGGGCGAATATGAAGTCAGCGCGATCGTCACCCCCGACGGGCGATTTGTCGCGCGATCGTTGGCGCAGGCCGAGCGCGTCGGCACGCCGGGATCGCGCAATCTGCGTGCGGCGGTCGCCAGCGGCGAGCGCGGCGGCATCTATCGCGGGATCACGCTGGAGGGGGTCCACACTTATACGGCGTTCACGCGCTCGTCGCTGAGCGGCTGGTCGGCGCATGTCGCGCTTGGCTCGCGCTATATCGACAATCCGACGCGCCTGTTTCTGAGCTCGCTGGGGGTCGCGGCATTGCTCTCGCTGGCACTTGCGATGGTGCTGATCTGGTTTGCGTTTCGCCAGGTGGCGGAGGGGCGGAGGATCGCCGAGCGCGGGCAGCAGGCGCAGAAGCTCGAGGCGCTCGGCCAATTGACCGGCGGGATTGCGCACGACTTCAACAATCTGCTGACGCCGATCGTCGGCGCGCTCGATTTTCTGGCAAAGAAGACCGAGCTCGATGCGCGAGCCCGACGGATTGCCGATGGCGCGCTGGCCTCGGCACGGCGGGCGGGCAAGCTGACGGCGCAGCTGCTGGCCTTTTCTCGGCGCCAGAAGCTCGAGATCGCACCGGTCGACGTGTCCTTATTGTTCGAGGAGATCGGACCGCTGCTCGACCAGGCGGCGGGCAAGGATCATGTCGTCGAGGTCGACCTGGAGCCTGGAGCGCAATGCGTCCGAAGCGACCTCAACCAGCTTGAACTCGCGATCCTCAATTTGGTGATCAACGCCCGCGACGCGACGCCGGATGGTGGCACGATCCGCGTCGAGACGCGGTCCGAACGCAGCGGGGACAAGGACATCGTCGTCATCCGCGTGATCGATGTCGGCGAAGGCATGAACGATGAAACGCGCCGCCGTGCGATCGAGCCATTCTACACGACCAAGGCGCAAGGGGAGGGCACGGGCCTTGGGCTGGCTCAGGTGTTCGGCGTGATGCAGCAATCGGGCGGATCGATCGATTTCGACAGCGCCGTCGGGCGCGGCACGACGGTGACGCTGCGGAGGCCGGCGTGCGACGAGCCGGCCGCGCTGCGGAACAGGCCGTCGGATGCGGTGGCGAACAACACGCGACCGCTGCGGCTGTTGCTGGTCGACGACGATGCGGCGGTGCGGGCGACGATTTCGCGCTTGTTTGAAGATGACGGCCATTTCGTCGATTCGGTCGGCGACGGGCGGATTGCGCTGACCGCGATCGAACATTGCCGCTATGATCTGGTGATCGTCGATTTCGCAATGCCGGTGATGGACGGCGCAGAGGTGATCCGCGAGGCACGCAAACTGAAGCCCGGGCTGAAATTCCTGATGGTGACCGGCTATGCCGACAGCGAGGCAGTGTCGGCAGCCTGTCCCGATACGCCCGTCATCCGCAAGCCGTTCGATAGCGATGCACTGAGACGGCTGGTTGCGGATTTGACGGCGTAATCCGCGGGTCGTGTTGCCCGGATCGTCGGCGCCGCGCTGTTGCTCCGGGCCGGTGCGGACCTCGCCCCAAAATCGCTAGCCCGCAGGCAGCGTCAGCCTTGCCAACAAGCCGCCCAAATCCTCGCTTTCCTCCAGCGTGATCGTTCCGCCGTAGATTACCGCGACGTCGCGGACGATCGCGAGGCCCAGGCCGGTCCCCGGCTTGTCGGTGTCGAGCCGGGCGCCGCGATCGAAAATCGTGCCGCGCTCGGCCTCCGGGATGCCGCGTCCGTCATCTTCGACAAGAATATCGACCGTGCCCGACGCGGCGCTCTGCTCGACCGTAACGAACACCCGGCCACCGCCATATTTCGCGGCATTTTCGACCAGATTGCCGATCATTTCGTCGAGATCCTGGCGTTCCACCCGGACCTGCGCCTCGCGGTCGCCAGCGATGTCGACGGTGACATTTTCATAGAGGCGGTCGATCGCGCGCTCGACCGCTTCGAGGCTGGTCCACACGGTCGAGCGCGCCTGAGCCGAGGCGCGGCGACCGATCGCCCTGGCGCGGGCGAGGTGATGATCAACCTGGCGGCGCATGACAAGCGCCTCGCGGCAGACGGTGTCGGCGAGGTCGGGGCTGTGCGCGGTCGCGGCATTGGTGATGACCGTCAACGGGGTCTTGAGCGCATGGGCGAGGTTGCCGGCATGGCGCCGTGCTTCCTCGGCCTGCTCCTCGCTATGCGCGAGCAATTGGTTGATCTCGTTGACCAAAGGATGGATTTCGTGCGGAAAATCCTCGGCGATGCGGGTGCCGCTGCCCGAGCGGATCGCGGCGACCTCGCGGCGAACGCGGCGCAGCGGCCACAATCCGTAAAAGGCCTGGATCGCGGCGAGGATGAGGAGTCCGGTGCCCAAAGCGACGAAGCTTCCCACCAGGGTCGAGCGCAAATCCCTGATCTGGCCGTCGATCATGTCGCGCGACTGGGCGACCTGGAAGCGCCAGCGGGTCTC
>JANPMU010000093.1:0-9515 GCA_031427095.1 Sphingomonas sp. | reverse complement strand
ACCGTCACCGAAGCCCTTGAAGACGGGGGCCACATGGTGCTCGAATGGAATGGCGAAGTGGTCGCCGACATCCCCTTGGGCCCGCTCGCCGACGACGCTCCGCTCTATGAGCGCCCCTATCTCAGCCCTGACGAATATAAGGCGTGGGCCAAGGTCGCCCCGCTGACCGACATTCCCGAATCGACCGACATCGCCGCCGACCTGTTGAAGCTGATGGCCTCCCCCGCGATCGCCAGCCGCCGCTGGATCTGGGAGCAGTATGACAGCCAGGTCGGCGCCGACACGGTCCAGACCGGCGGCGACGCCGCAGTGGTCCGCGTCCACGGCACGCGAAAAGCGCTGGCGATGACCACCGACTGCACCCCGCGCTATTGCTACGCCGACCCGTTCGAAGGCGGCAAGCAGGCGGTCGACGAAGCGTTTCGCAATTTGTGCGCGGTCGGAGCAAAGCCGCTCGCGATCACCAACTGCCTCAACTTCGGCAACCCCCAGCGTCCCGAGATCATGGCGCAAATCGTCGGCTGCCTCGACGGCATGAGCCAGGCCTGCCTCGCGCTCGACATGCCGATCGTCAGCGGCAACGTCAGCCTCTACAACGATACCAAAAACGACGACGGCACCGGCAGCGCCATCCTCCCCACCCCGGCGATCGGCGCCGTGGGGATCCTCGACGATTGGGAAAAGAGCGCGACGATCGGCTTCAAGGCTGAGGGCGAGACGCTGGTTCTGATCGGACATTGCGATAGCCATGTGGGCCAGTCGCTGTGGCTGAGCGAAATCCACGATCGCCGCCATGGTCCGCCGCCAAGGGTCGACCTCGCGGTTGAGCGCCGCACTGGCGAGTGTGTCCGTGCCCTGATCACCAAGGGATTAGTCAGCGCGGTTCATGACTGTTCTGACGGTGGTTTAGCCGTTGCTCTCGCAGAAATGGCCCTGGCAGGCAATTTCGGCTGCCGAGCAATTCAGCAATTGGTAGGACGTTCTGTAAGTGAGGCTTGGTTCGGCGAAGGGCAGGCTCGGTATATTGCGACGACGACAAAGCCCGAGGAATTATTTGAGGAAGTCGAGCGGAATGGTTTGAATTTCCTTTCAGTCCAGCCTTTCGGGTCGGTCGAAGGTCAGTCGATCAAATTCAAAACTTGGAAGGACCGGTGGGATCTCGCGGTCGAATGCGAAATCCCCCTCGCCGACCTCCGCGCCGCGCACGAAGGCTTCTTCCCCGCGCTGATGGGCGCCGAACTTTAGGCGCAGACAGAATTTTCTCGCACAAAGCCACAAAGCCACGAAAAAAAGAGTTTGCGTCAGCCTCCCAACGCGCACCCACGCGAAGCGTAACTTTCATTCTATTTTGTGGCTTTGTGGCTTCGTGCGACTAGTCCTTCTCCTCCGCTTAGCAGGAAGAAGACGTTGGATTCGCACGAAGCCACGAAGCCACAAAAATTTGATTCAACGCGCCTCGAAGAACTGGCGCGGATTGCTGTCGATTGCGGGTATCACCTGCATCGGGAGGTCGGTCCCGGCCTGTTGGAATCGGTCTATGAGATCTTGCTCTGCGCCGAGCTTGAGACAAGGGGCCTGCGCTTCCAATGCCAGCTTTTGGTGCCGATCGAGCATCGGGGCCGGGTCATCGAGAACGCCTTTCGTGCCGACATTCTCGTGGAAAGACTGCCTGCTGATCGAATTGAAGTCGACCGAAACCCATGCTCCGGTTCACGCCAAGCAACTCCTGACCTACCTGCGACTGATGAAGCTGCCGCTTGGCCTGCTCATCAACTTCGGCGCAGCCAGCTACAAGGACGGCGTCCGCCGCATCGCCAACGACTATTACGCCCAGCGCTGACCCTTCGTGCCTTTGTGGCTTCGTGCGAACATAATCTGATCTTGCGAACGCCTCGCATTAGCGCTATATGATTCGCATGATCCTGTGCAGCTGCAACGCGATTCGCGAGGATGAGGTTCGGGCCGCCGCCCGGCGCGGTTGCCCGTGCCCCGACTCGGCTTACCGTTCGCTCGGCTGCGAGTTCGAGTGCGGCTCGTGCCGCGACGAGGTTGAGGACGTAATCGCAACCGAACGCGCGAAATTCCTCCACACCACCGCCCGCGCCGCCTGATTCCCCGCTTCTGGCAACCGCCATCCTGGTCTATGCTGCCCCCAACCAGGAGGTGAGGCATGAAGGGCGACGCACGGGTCATCGAACTGCTCAACGAGGCACTCCGCAACGAGCTGACTGCGGTCAACCAATATTGGCTGCATTACCGAATGCTCGACCATCAGGGCGTTCACAAACTCGCCGAATTCGAGCGCCACGAATCGATCGACGAGATGAAGCATGCCGACCAACTTTCGGAGCGCATCCTGTTCCTCGACGGGCTGCCCAATTTCCAGTCGCTCGGCCGGTTGCGGATCGGCGAAACGGTCGAGGAGATCCTCCGTGCCGACCTCGAGCTGGAGATGGAGGCGGTCGACCAGTTGAAGGGGGCGATCGCGCATTGCGAGACATCGCGCGACTATGTCAGCCGCGACCTGTTCGCCAAAATCCTCGCCAACGAGGAGGATCATGTTGACCATCTCGAGCGCCAGTTCGACATGATCAAGGCGATGGGGCTGGCCAATTATATCCAGCTCCAGTCGAAGCCCGCCGAGGGCTAGATCGGACCGAACGCAGGGCATTCGCTCCGTCGTCGAAATCGCTCCCTTTTACTGTATTACTCTGGTAAGGCAGTTGCGAGCGGGGGGCTTCGATGACCGGCACGACCATGATCACTTCCGCGCGCGACCGCATCGCCTCGCTCGATGTCATTCGCGGGGTCGCGGTGATGGGGATTTTCTCGGTCAACATCATCGCCTTCGCGATGGTTTTTTCGGCCTATTTCAACCCCAGCGCCTTTGGCGGCTACCATGGCGAGAATCTTGCCGTATGGCTCGCCAATTACGTCCTCGTCGATGGCAAGATGCGGACCTTATTCTCGATGCTGTTCGGGGCGTCGATGCTGTTGGTGATCGAGCGCGCCGAAGCGTCGGGTCAGTCGGGCGCGGCGGTGCATTACCGGCGGATGATCGTGCTTTTATTGTTCGGGCTGATCCATTTCTACGTCATCTGGCACGGCGACATATTGGTGCTTTACGCCTTGACCGGGATCGTCGCATTCCTGTTCCGCAGGCAGCAAGCGAAGACCATGCTGATCTGGGCGGCGAGCCTGCTCGCGGTGACCACATTGATGTTTGGCTATGGCGCGACGCGAATGTACCGGGCCGATATCGCCGCGCACGCCCCGTCGGCGACCGCCAAAGACATCAAACGGTGGAACGATGGCGTCGGCTTCCTTGTCAACATCCCGGCGCAAAGCGCCGAGGAAACGCAACTCGCACGCGGGCCGCTGCCCGAGCGGGTCGAACATATGGTCGAACAGCGCGGGGCCGAGCCGTTCACCAGCATGATCCCGCTCGGCTTCCCGACGCTTGGCCTGATGCTGATCGGGATGGCGGCGTATCGATCGGGGTTCCTGACCGGCGCGTGGGACCGGCGGCGATACCGGCGGATCGCGCTGTGGGGCCTTGGCCTGGGCGGCGGCGCGACGCTCGCGCTTGGCCTGTGGGTGATTCAGTCGCATTTCTACGTGCCGTTGATCTTCTTCGCCTTCCTCGTGATCGGGACGCCGTTCCAGGTGGCGATGGCGCTCGGCTATGCCGCACTGATCATCCTGCTGTCGCGCGAAGGCGGGTGGCTGTCGGCTCGCTTTGCCGCCGTCGGGCGCACCGCCTTCACCAATTATCTGGGCAGCAGCATCCTCGCCGCCGTGATTTTCTATGGCGACGGGCTGGCCCTGTTCGGTCGCCTGTCGCGCGCCCAGGCGTGGTTGTTCGTACCTTTGTTCTGGCTGATCATGCTGGCCTGGTCGAAACCGTGGCTCGACCGCTTCCAATATGGTCCGCTCGAATGGCTGTGGCGCAGCCTGGCGCGGCTCGAATTTCAACCGCTGCGCAAATCCTCCCCTCCCTTCTAGGGAGGGGACTGAGGGGTGGGTGCGCGCGTCGGCGCGCTCAACAGACTCTCTGAAATCGGTCCAGCGGCGCGGTTCGACCCACCCCCAACCCCTCCCTGCCCGGGAGGGGGAAAATCAGATCCGCCCGAAGTCCTGGTTGCTCGCCGCGCGTTTGCCGAAGCCGCCGGCGGCCCGGGTGCGGGTCAGCAACGGGTTGGTCGCTTTGTCGAACAGGTCGATCGTCTGGTTGAACAATTTGCGAAGCTTGACGACGTCGGCGATCAGTTCGTCGGGGAAGCATTGGGTTTCGATGCAGAAGCGCGCGGTGCTTTCGATCAGTTCGGCGATTTCGGCCAGCGGCTCGGCCCCGAACTGGCGCGCTTCGCCTTTCAACGTGTGCGCCGGCAACACCAGCGCGGCGGTATTTTGATCGCGCATGGCCGATTCGATCTGCGCGACCGACTTGACGCCGTCCTCGCGGAAGTAACTCAATATCCGGATGAAACCCGAGCCGAGCTCGGCGCGGCTCTTCTCGAAATGCACCCAGTCGACGATATCGGGAATGTCGTCGCTCAATGTCCTGCCCCTTGCGCGCGGCGCGAAATCGCCGCCTCAGACCGGGGTCATAACCGCCAAAGAGTAAAATTGAGGTTTATCTTCGCTCGGTGGCGAACGGATTTTTTTGCGCGCGCAGCGTCAGCCGCATCGGCACCGCGCCGATTTTCAATTCTCGGCGCATCGAATTCATCAGATAGCGGCGATAGGATTCGGGCAATTGGTCGACCCGGCTGCCGAAGATGACAAAGCTTGGCGGGCGCGTCTTGACCTGGGTGATATAGCGCAATTTGATCCTCTTGCCGCCGGGCGCGGGGGGCGGGTTGGCCTCGACCGCGCGTTCGAACCAGCGGTTGAGCTCGCCCGTCGTGACCCGCCGCGACCAGGCGTCGCGGATATCGAACGCTGCGGCGAGCAACACGTCGATGCCCTTGCCGGTCGCTCCCGACAGGGTCAGCAAAGTGACCCCCTTCAATTGCGACAGCCCCTCCTCGAGCGCCGCGCTGACCCCCTGGAACAGCGACGAGGCATTCTCGGCGACATCCCATTTGTTGAGCGCGATGACCAGCCCGCGCCCTTCTTCGAGCACCGCATCGGCGATCTTCAGATCCTGCACCTCGAGCCCGCGCGTCGCGTCGAGCAACAGCACGACGACTTCGGCATGGTCGATCGCGCGGCGGGTATCGAATGCCGACAATTTTTCGAGCTTGTCGTCGACCTTGGCGCGTTTGCGCAGGCCGGCGGTGTCGACCAGTCGCACCGGCTTGCCCTGCCATTGCCAGTCGAGGCTGATCGAATCGCGCGTAATCCCCGGCTTCGGGGCCGGTGATCATGCGGTCTTCGCCGAGCATGGTGTTGACCAAAGTCGACTTGCCCGCGTTGGGCCGCCCGACGATCGCCAGCTTGAGCGGACCGCTTTCCTCGTCCTCGGCTTCCTCCTCGACCGCGTCCCAGCCCTCGCGCTCGATGTGCGGGCGGAGCGCTTCGAACAGATCGACCAGCCCTTCGCCATGCTCGGCGCTGAGCGCGAGCGGTTCGCCCAGCCCCAGCGCGAAGGCTTCGAGCCGTCCCGCTTCACCGCCGCGCCCTTCGGCCTTGTTGGCGGCGACGATCACCGGGGTCGATTCGGCGCGCAGCCAGCGGCCGATCTCCTCGTCGAGCGGGGTCAGCCCTTCGCGCGCGTCGATCAGGAACAAGGCCAGGTCGGCCGAGCGCACCGCCGCCTCGGTCTGCAGCCGCATCCGCCCGGGCAGCGTGATCGCGTCCTCATCCTCGAACCCGGCGGTGTCGACGATGGTGAATTCGAGCCCGAGCAGCGACGCATCGCCCTCGCGCCGGTCGCGGGTCACCCCCGGACGATCGTCGACCAAAGCCGATCGCCGCCCGACAAGGCGGTTGAACAGGGTCGACTTGCCGACATTGGGCCGGCCGACGATGGCAACGATGGGCTTGGGCATGGCCGACCCCCTGCCCGCCGGGGCCGATTTGGTCAACCACAGCGCAAGCCGAAAACTCTACCGATAGGCGTTGAGCCGCCCGCGATCATCCAGCACGTAAAGCGTCGAATTGGCGACGATCGGGGCGAGGTGGATATCCGCGCCGACGTTGGTCTGGCTCTGGAACGAGCCGTTGAGCGGATCCACGTTGACCAGCACCCCATTGGACCCGGCCACGATCAGCCGCCCGCCGGCGAGGATCGGACCGAGATAGCTGATCTGGCCCTTCTTCGACTTTTGCTTTTGATAATGCGGCAATTGGTTGATCCAGCGGATCTTGCCGCTGCCGCGCGCGATCGCGATCAATTTGGCATCGTCGGTGACGACATAGATCCAGTCGCCCGCGACCCACGGGGTCGCGATCCCGGCGATGTTGAGTTCCCACATCCGCTGGCCGCTGTTGAGCTCGAGCGCGACCATCCGGCCGCCCTGCCCGACTGCGAACACCTGGCCGCCGTCGATCACCGGAGCGCCATCGATATCGGACAGCGACGACACGCCGGTCGACATGCTGGTCCGCGCCAAAGCGTCCTGCCACACCAGCCGGCCATTTTCGTAGCGATAGGCATTAAGCTCGCCCGACGAGAATCCCGCAACCACTGTTCCCTGCCCGATCGCCGGCGATGCGGTCCCGAACACCCCCGCGATTTCAAGGCTGGCCGCGTTCGACCAATTGGTCGTCCCGTCGGCGGCCTTGAGCGAATAAAGCTGATTGTCCTGGCTCATCGCGTAGATCGCCCCGTCGTTCACCGACGGTGCCCCGCGCAACGGCCCACCCGGACGAACGCTCCACACCGCCGCGCCGGTCCCGGCATCGAGCGCGGTGACGAAGCCCAGACCGTTGGTGGCATAGATGCGGCCATTGTCGAACGCGACTCCGCCGCCGAACAGCGAGGCGCTATTGCCCTTTTCGGTGCCGAACTGGGTGGTCCACACCGCCGCGCCGCTTTGCGCGTCGAACGCGCGAACGGTCGAGGTCGTGTCGATCGTGTAGATCCGTCCGCCGCCAACCACCGGCGACGAACCAAGCCGCTCTCTCTTGCTCGTGCCCGAGCCGATCGAAACGCTATATGCCTGGCCAAGGCTGGTGCCGAGCGCGAGATGGCCCATCGACTTGGCCGCATTGCCGCCGGGCTGGGCCCACTCGGAATTGGCCACCGCGTCCGGAATCGTCGCGGCAAGCGCCGCCGTTTCCGGATCGACCGCAACGTCGGTCTCGTTGGTCAGGACCGCGATGCGCTCGCCGATCACCGGGGTCTTGGGCCGTCCCTTCTTGATGATGCTGCACCCGCTGGCCAGCCCCGCGGCGATCATCAGCACTGCAACCCGTGAGTGAAAAAGCTTCATGTCGTTGCTCTCTTTTAAAGCGCGCTGGCGGGGAGCGAGGCCGAAGCGTCGACGCCCAGGGTTCCGGCGATCTGGACCGCTCGGCTACGGAGGGATTCGGGAACAGCCTTGTCGGCCGCGATGGCCGCGAACAGGCGACCGGCTTCGGGCTTGCGATTGAGTTTGATCATCGCCATCGCGGTCATCTCGCCGGCGCTGCCGAACCACGGATTGCCGGGCTTGGCCAAAGGCTGGAGCCGGGCGATGACCTCTTCGGGCGTGATGCTGTCGAAATCGACCGCGACGCCGCGGATCGTGGCCAGGTCGCGATAGGGCTGGGCGAGCTTCGTGTCGGCGGCGATTTGGCGATATTTGGCGGCGGCGAGCTTGCGGTCGTTCTGCTCGACCGCGAGCGCGGCGCGGGTCAGGGCCGCAGCGGCGCGAATGCCGTCACTGCCCGTGTCGGCCAGGATGTCGAGCCGCGCCGGGACGGTGCCGAGATTGCGCTCGCCGATGTCGCTGATGATTTTCGACAGGGTTTCGCTGTCGAGCGCCGCCGCCTTTTGCTGGCGGTCCTGCCAATAGAGATAGCCGCCGATCAGCGCGAGCAGCAGGATCATCCCGCCGATCAGCCAGCCGCCATAATCGCGCGCGAAATCGCGGGCCTGGTCGCGGCGGAGGTTTTCGTCGACTTCGCGGGCGAAGGATTCGCTGCTGTCGGGGGAAAGCGCCAAACTCGTCCTCATGCGTTGCGGGGGCAGAATGCCGGTCGCTTCCTTCCTTCACCTTTAATGAACGGAAGCTGGCGGCGCACGCTCTAGCGCGGGACGCGGCAAAGGCAAAGGGGGGGAAGGGGCGCTCGGCTAAGGTCCGCTAGGGGTGGGAAGGGGAGACGCACATTCTCAAATTCGTCACCCCGGACTTGATCCGGGGTCCGCCTGCCTGGTTGAGCCGTCCAGAAGAAAAGGCAGATCCCGGGTCAAGCCCGGGATGACGATTGGAAACCATGTCCGCAATGGACCGAAAACGGACTTTCGCATGGCCCGCGACTACCCCTTCGGCCGATAGGTGCGCCGCAGGATTTCCTCCGCCCGCGATTGCCAGCCCGAGCCGGTGGCGCGCATTGCGTCGAGCAAATCCGGCGCAAACCGCATCGTTACCTGGCGCTTGCGCTCCTCGAGCGGCTTCGGCGGGCGTCCTCCCTTGCGGACGAGCATCGCGGCGGCCTTGGCGCCGATGACTTCCGACGCCGGACGGGCCTTCTTAAAGTCCTCCCCGGTCCATTCCGGGTTGTCGTTGCGCGGGGCTTTATCGTTCATGGCGCCGCATCTCCTTCTCGTGCGCGCGGCGGAAACTGATCAGGCGCATCGTCTCGCCGCGCAGCGTGAAGACGACCGCATGGCCCATGCCCTCGATTTACGACCCCTTGGGCCGATAGGTCTGTTCCTCGGTCGGGAAACTGCGCTCGCGGACCTCCGCCGCATAGGCCGCAGCCGCCTCGCCGATCTCGGTCGCCAGGTCCGCATAGCGTTTGACGAAGCGCGGGGTGCGCTCGAACAGCCCGAGCATGTCCTCGGTGACCAGCACCTGGCCGTCGCACTCGGCCGACGCGCCGATACCGATCACCGGGCAGGCGACCGCGCGCGTGACCTTGGTGGCGATTGCCTCCATCACCCCCTCGACGACAATGCAGAACGCGCCGGCCTCGGCCACCGCGACCGCATCGGCCAGGATTTTCGCCGCCTCGGCCTCGCTCTTCCCGCGTGCGCCATAGCCGCCAAGCGCATTGACTGCCTGCGGGGTCAGCCCGACATGGCCGATCACCGGAATGCCGCGCGCGACGAGGAAGGCGATCGTCGGCGCCATCGCCACCCCGCCCTCGAGCTTGACCGCGGCGCAACCGCTTTCCTTCATCACCCGCGCCGCGCTGGCGAACGCGGCCTCGGGCGAAGCTTCGTAGCTTCCGAACGGCATATCGACCGCGACCAATGCATGCCAGCTTCCGCGGACCACTGCAGCGCCGTGCGCGCACATCATGTCGAGCGTCACCGGAAGCGTCGTCGGCAGCCCGTAGATCACCTGCCCCAGACTGTCCCCGACCAGCAGCAGATCGCAATGCGGGTCGAGCAATTGCGCCATCCGCATGGTGTAGGC
>JANPMU010000092.1:0-4328 GCA_031427095.1 Sphingomonas sp. | reverse complement strand
GTCGAACGTCGTCCCGGTCGTCGCCGCCAACCGCATCGGCGTGGAAGGCGGCCAGCGCTTCTACGGCCACAGCTTCATCTGCGACGAGCGCGGGGATATGCTGGCGGAATTCGGCGCGGAGGAGACCGGCGTGCTGGTCGCGGACTTGGACCTGGCGGCGGCGAAAAAGCACCGCGCCGCATTCGGATTTTTCAGGGACCGGCGGCCCGAGCTTTATGGGCGACTGGTGGAGGACGTTTGACTAGGCCTCTGCAGCAGGCGGCAGAGTGTCCGGTGAAGGCTCCCGATTTCCAGGGGTTAATCGAAAATCCTTGAGCACTTCCCATGCGCGCTTTGCCATTGCTGATTGATAGGGAACGCTGACCAACCAACGAAAGCGCGGTGTTTTGCGCGCTTCGGCAACAATCCTCTCGAGGATCTCTGGAGAAGGATCCCAAAGTATCTCTTCCAAGGGGCCAGCACCCATATAGGCTAGGTATACAGGGTCATCGTAATTGGCGGCCGCAAGAATCACGTACGCAAGCGCTCTTTCGGGATTGATCCCACTTGAAGCGTACACCGTATCGAGATCGTTCGCATTTTCGTCGGTTTCCTCGTGGAACCCACGTTTGTAATGCTCATAGTAGACGCGGGACTGCCGCTGCAGCTCTTCAATATCTGGCCGGGCTAGCGCGCGCTGAAGCTCATTTGTGAAGGACTTGTCAGCCATTTGCCCGAACTAACGCCAAAGCCCTTTCGAAAACCTTTTCGAACATGGCCGCGTCGAGCCTTCGCGTGTTCTGGTTGTAGCGGCTGCAGTGATAGCTCGACAGCAGGATGCGGCCGTCCGCGGCGACGTGCTCGGCGGCGTGGGCGAATTTGGTGGCGGCGGGCTTGAGGCCAAGTGCGCGGGCGGCGGCGGTGTGGGCGATCTGGCCGAGCGCGATGACCACGCGGACGGTGGGGAGCTGCTTCAGCGATTCCTCGAGGAACGGGCGGCAGGTGGCGATTTCTGCTGGTTCGGGCTTGTTGGCGGGGGGCAGGCATTTGACCGCGTTGAGGATGATCGCGCCGTTGAGCGTCAGCCCATCGTCGCGCCGCTGGTCGTACACGCCTTCGCTCAATCCGAATTTGGCGAGCGTCGCATACAGCAAATCGCCCGCATAATCGCCGGTAAACGGGCGCCCGGTGCGGTTGGCGCCATGCTTGCCCGGCGCCAGACCGATGATCGCCAGCCACGCCTGCGGGTCGCCGAACGCGGGCACCGGGGCGTTCCACCAGTCGGGATGCTGCCCCAGCAACTCCTCGCGAAACGCCACCAATCGAGGACAGCGCGGGCAATCGCGCGGCGCTTCGGCCTGCGGGATCGGAGAGAGGTCGGCGGGAGTCAGATCAATCACCCGCTCCCCATACCGTGCGTCCTGCGCTGGTCGAAGGGCATATTTTCTTCTACCTCCCGCGCCATCGCCCTTCGACTCGCTCAGGACGAACGGATTTTCCTTTTGCCAGGCGATACCCCTCTCTACGCCATCGCGCTCGGCAGCAACCGCCGCCACGGTCGCCACGGCGCCCCGCGCCACATCATCGCCGCCGCCGCCGCCGAGCTCGAACGCCGCTTCGACCTGTTTGCGCTCTCGCCGATTTTCCTCAATCCGGCGATGGGCGGCGCGGGTCGCGACTTCGCCAATGCCGTCGCGCTGATCGCCAGCCCGCTGGCCCCACCCGAAATGCTGCGCGCTTTGAAGGCCATCGAAGCCGCGTTCGGCCGCCGCCCCGGCCGCCGCTGGGCCGCGCGGGTGCTCGACCTCGACATCGCCGCATGGAGTGGCGGTGGCTGGTCCGAGCGCTGCCTGACCATTCCCCACCGCGCGCTCGAACAGCGCGAATTCGTGCTCGGCCCGCTAGCGATGATCGCGCCGAACTGGCGGCTTCGTGGCTCGCTTAACGCGCATCACTTGGCGACGCGCCTTGCCCGCCGCGCGCCACGGGGCTAACGGAGCGCTCGCCCATCTGTGTGGGGCCCTTAGCTCAGTCGGTAGAGCAACTGACTTTTAATCAGTAGGTCGCTGGTTCGAACCCAGCAGGGCTCACCAACTTGGCAATGACGCAGCAGCAGCGAAGCTCGCCTAATTCGCGGCGGGGTACCGCTGGAGCATCAGAATCCTGCGGTGGCCTTTTCTCCGCCGGGTAGTTTGCTTGAGCTTGCCCCTGCCTGACGTCTCCCTTGGCTGATAGGGGCCGAACCTACGCCTCATCGCGCAATGGCACAACGCGGCCGAAACGCGCGCGGTCGGCGGATCCGTTGTGAAATCCGCCGACCGGCAATCGCATCCGCTAGCGGCGGCGTGCGCGTTCGTAGGTCTGGGTGCAACGGTCGGTGATGGTCTTGCTGCACGGCGGGAACGGCCCGGTCGCGGCCGTCGGAGTGAACACCGACGCCTGGTTGGGGTTGACCGTAACAGTCGCGCCAGCGGGGATCGACACGGCTTCATTGGCGCCGCTCGGGGCCGTTGCGGGGGCCGAGATCACCGGGATTCCACGTGCGTCGGTCTCCGGCGCGGCATTCGACTGGGCGAGCGCTGCGCCCGATCCGGTCAGCGCCAGCGCGGCAAGGACAAATTTGTTCATTTCACTCTCCTGGATGGTCAACAAACCGGCCTGCCCACAGGGCGGCACAGGACAATAACGCTACCGAAAGGATTTTTCTCCCGTCGGAATTGTTTGATCGCCGCGAAATGATCGCACCGTATCGGCATCGCCCTCAACCATATGGTAACCCCCGACTTGTTACTCATGGTGGTGTGGAAGCAATTGGACCGCAGGACTGCCTGCGACGCGTGGCGGAGAACAAAGAGTGGAAGAACAGCCGGTCGAAACCACCCTTTACTCTTTGTCCGATGCGCCACCCGCACCGGCCGAGCGGCGCGAGGGGGATCGTCACCTGACACTGTACCGGGTCGGATCGATCGTCATCGGCGATCGCCGCGAGCTGTGCCTGATCAAGAATATTTCGGCCGGCGGCATGATGATCCGCGCTTATTGCAGCGTCGCCTGCGGTACCCGAGTCTCGGTCGAACTCAAAAGCGGGCATCCGATCGAAGGCGAGATCAGCTGGGTTCGCGAATCGAATGTCGGCGTGTCGTTCGACGCGCCGGTGGACGTGATCGAGATCCTGTCCGCGTCGATGGACGGCCCGCGTCCGCGCATGCCACGGATCGAAGTGGATTGCTTCGCGACCGTGCGCGACGGCTCCAGCGTGATGCGCCTGCGCGTATGCGACGCTTCGCAAGGCGGGGTGAAAGTCGAAACCGCGACGATTATTCCCAATGGCACCGATGTCATCGTGGCGCTTCCCGGGCTCGCGGCGCAGGCCGGCGTCGTGCGCTGGTTCGACGGGGGCTTCGCCGGAATCACGTTCAATCGCCTGATCGCTTTGCCGACGCTGATCGGCTGGCTTGAACAGCAACGATCGGGATTGCGCGCGACGGGGTGACGCGCGGGCGGTTTATTCGCCCAGTTGCTCGGTCCGCCGCCAGACCCAGGCTTCCGCGAAATGGCGCTCCTCGGCCGACAAAGTGCGCGCGGCAAGGCCGGGGCGACGAAATTCGGGATTAACCCGCGGTTTCGGACTCGGGATATTATTGAGCACCGCCTCAGGCGCGAGCTTGCGGGTAAAGGTTACGCCGGCTCGCTTGCCCTTGACCCAGGCGATTCGCCCCGGGACGGCCAGCTCGTTGCGCTTGAATACGACTGCGGCGCCTTCGATCGGAAGCGCGTCGCCTTCGATCAGCGCGCCGTCGACAGACAGATTGCGCAGCTTGACCGCGAGCACGCCGCCCGACAGATCAAGCGTCGCCGTCATCAATACGTTGGACCGCCTCGTGCGGCGATTCTGTGTCTTTTCACTCTCGTCCATGGGGACAGCTCTAGCCACAACCGGTAAAACTTCGTTTAACGCGTGATGAAATTTTCGATGTTTGATGCAAGCCTGATCATCGCCGGCCTGATCATCGCCGGCCTGATCCTGTTCGTGGTCCTGGCGATGGTCGGCGGATCGGGCAACGCGCTCGACGTCTCGATTGTCCACTCGGCGATCACCCAACGGCTCGCGCATCCGGGCCTGACCGGCGCGGGGGTTGCGATCAGCATTGGCGGCGGCGCCCCGGCAATCGTCGGACTGACCCTCCTCGCCTTTATGTTCCTCGCTGTGCGCCAGCATCGGCGCCGCGCGATCGCGCTTGTTGGAATTATCCTCGGCGGACGGCTGATGGTCGAACAGATCAAGGCCGCCGTGGCGCGCCCGCGACCGCAGTTCGAAGCCTATCCGGTGCCCGTCCATTCGCTGAGCT
>JANPMU010000091.1:0-11416 GCA_031427095.1 Sphingomonas sp. | reverse complement strand
ACGACGAGGTCGCCGGCCTTGACCGCGCCCATGCGGCGACCGGTGGCGAAGGTGTCGCCGGTCTCGCACACCGGGCCGACGACGTTGGCGGTCATGCCCGTGCCGTTCGGGCTGACCGGATCGATGGCGTGCCACGCATCGTACAGGCTGGGGCGCATCAGATCGTTCATCGCCGCGTCGACCACGACGAACGGATCGGTGACCCCGGGCTTGATCCGGATGACCTCGGACAACAGCACTCCGGCATTGGCGACGATCAGCCGGCCAGGCTCGAAGATCAGCCGTACGTCCCAATCGGCGGTGATCCGGGTCACCATCGCGCCATATTCCTCAGGGCTCGGCGGATGCGGCATGTCCCGGTCGTAGGGGACACCGAGGCCGCCGCCGAGATCGGCCAACGCGATGACATGGCCGGCGGCCCGAAGCGCCCTGATCAAGGCACCCACTTTTTCGAACGCGCTGTCGAGCGGACCAAGGTCGGTCAACTGGCTGCCGATGTGCACCGCGACGCCCTGAATCTTCAGGCCGGGGAGCGCTGCCGCTTTGGCATAGGCGTCGAGCGCATCACCGATCGGGACCCCAAATTTGTTGTGGGCACCCCCGGTCGAGATTTTGGCGTGGCTGCCTGCATCGACGTCCGGATTGACGCGGAATGCGACCGGCGCCTCGACCCCCAGCGACGATGCGACCGCCGACATCATTTCGGCTTCCACGACCGATTCAAGGTTGAACTGGCACAGCCCGCCGGTCAGCGCATAGGCCATCTCCGCCGCGGTCTTGCCGACTCCGGAGAAGACGATTCGTTCGGGCGGAATCCCGGCGGCGATGGCGCGCCGATACTCGCCGATCGACACGACGTCTGCGCCAAGCCCTTCGGCGGACAATGTCGCGAGTACGGCGGCGTTGGGATTGGCCTTGACCGCAAAGGCGATCAGGGGATCGCGCTTACTCCCCACGGCGGCGCTGAATACGCGGGCGTGACGGCGCATCGTCGCGGACGAATAGACATAGACCGGGGTTCCGACGGCTGCGGCGATCGCGGGAAGCGAGACCTGCTCGCAATGCATGATGCCGTCGTGGAGGTTGAAATGGTCCATAGGGAAAAGCCTAAATTCGGTTCGTCACGCCGCGATTCGATCCGCTGCGTCGATGGTGGAGGGGCTGAGGTCGGCAAGCGCATCCAGTTCGGCGAACAGCGCCGGGAGGTCGTGCTGGCGAACCGTGTCGAGAATGTCCTGGAACCGCTCGATGACGAAATAGCTCGGCTGGAAATCGTCGATCTTGTAGTCGGTCCGCATGACCCGTTTGAGGTCGAACGCGAGGCGATGAGGTTTGGGGCTTTCGAGCGAATAATGCGCCTCGCCGAAGCTGGACAGGATCCCCGCGCCGTAGATTTTCAGCGCGCCCTGCTCGCGCGCCAGGCCGAATTCGACGGTGTACCAGTAGAGCCGCGCGATGCGGTGGACCGAGCCGAGCGCGGCGGCTTCGAGACCAAGTTGGCCGAGCGCCTGCATGAAGTCGGCGATTTCGGGCTGGGCGAGCATCGGGACGTGGCCGAACAAGTCGTGAAAGGCGTCCGGCTCTGCGAGATAATCGAGCTGATCGGGATGGCGGATGAAGGCGCCTGCGGGGAAGCGGCGCTCGCTCAAATGGCGGAAGAAGACGTCATCGGGGACGATCCCGGGGACCGAGACGACAGTCCAGCCGGTGCGCGCCTGGAGGCGTTCGTTGACCTCATCGAGGTTAGGGACGCCGGGGCTCGACAAAGTGAGGAGGTCAAGTCCTTCCTCGAACGCCGACACCGCGCGGCCGTGGAGCAGGCTTTGCTGGCGGGCGAAGAGTGTGTCCCAAACCCAATGATCCTCAGCGGTGAGCTCGTCCCAGCGCTGCGGGATGGTCCAGTCGGCGGCGGCCCCGGGGGGAGGCGTCGGCGAGGCCAGTGCGCCATGCTTTTCGCTGGAATGGGCTGTTGCGTCGGTGGTCATCGAATTGTCCTTGCTCAAGCAATAAAAAACCCCGCCGGGGGGTCCTGGCGGGGTTCGAATGGAGCGGCGTTCAAGCGCGCGTCAGTCGGGTCCCGCCGTCATCGTAAAATAGAATTTTTTGGTAGCGAAGCGCGCAACCGTTGCCCGCCGAGCGACAAGGCCGTGAAAGCCGAAGGGTGCGGTCAGAGCCATATCGGCCTGCCCTTGGCCAGAAATTTGGGATCCTGTCAATCAATCCCGCCGCGATTGACGGGTCGGGCGACCGAATGGCGCAGTCATGTGGCCATCAGGTCGCGCAGGATTTGCTCGCCATCGGCCGGAGCGGGCTGGCCAAAGAACAAGTGAAAGGCGGCACGGGCCTGGCCGATCAGCATCGTCAACCCGTCCACCGCAGTTCCGCTGCCGCGTCGGGCAGCCGCGAGAAATTCGGTTTCAAGAGGCTGGTAGACCATGTCGAACAGAGTCGCGCCCGACGCATGTGCCGTAACTGACGCGAGCAGACCGGCCGGCATCGCGGCCATGCCGGCCATGCCCATCGGACTGGCATTGATGATCAATGTGCTCCCGGCCATGGCGTCGTCGGCATGGGCCATCGGCCAGATTTCGATCTGTCCGTCGGCCCCCCACCGGCGCAGCCCTTCCGCCTTTACGGGATCCCGTACGAGGATAGAGATCGATCCTGCGCCGCGGTCGAGCACATGGCGAACAGCTGCCCGGGCGGCCCCCCCGGCCCCGATCAGCACGGCTTTGGCGCCAGGAATTTCGACCCCTGCAAGCGCGGCGGCGACCCCGTCGATGTCGCTGTTGCGGCCAACCAGGCCAGCGTCGCTGCGTGAAATGCAGTTGACCGCGCCGATCTCCCGCGCGCCCGGCTCGATCCGATCAACCAAGTCTAGCACGCTTTGCTTGTGGGGAATGGTGACGTTGCAGCCGCGCCAGTCCGGGTCATCGCGGCGGGCGGCGAGGAAGGTCGCGAGCTGCGAGGGTGTGACCCGACTGGCACGATAATCGCCGGGGATCCCAAGCGCACTCAGCCACGCCTGGTGGATCAGGGGCGATTGAGAATGGCCGACCGGATCTCCGATCACCTCGGCGTATGCGATCCCCATCAACCGTGCCGATCGAGAAACGCCTGGACCTCGCCAAGGTCGACATCATGGTCGACGAACGCTTTGCCGATGCCGCGCGCGAGAATGAAGGGTAGGCGCCCGCCTTCGCGCTTCTTGTCGAGCAACATGTGCTCGACCAGGCGTGGGCCGCTGGCGGCGATATTTGCCGAGGCAAGCCCGGTCGGAAGTCCCGCCGCCGCGAGGTGGGTCCGGACGCGCTCGGTGTCTTCGGTCGGGCATAGTCCGCGCTCCACCGAGAAATCGAACGCGAGCATCATGCCCGCCGCCACCGCCTCGCCGTGGAACAGGCGGTCGGAGAATTCGGCCTCGGCCTCCAGCGCGTGGCCAAAGGTGTGGCCGAGGTTGAGCAAGGCGCGTCGCCCTTTCGTCTCTCGCTCGTCCTCGGCGACGATCCGCGCCTTGCCGGCTACCGCCGTTGCGATCGCATGGTCGCGCGCGCGCGCATCGCCGGCGAGCAAGGCGTTGCCGTTCAGCTCGAGCCAAGCGAAAAAGCTTTCGTCCTCGATCAGCGCATATTTCACGATCTCGGCATAGCCGGCGCGCATGTGGCGGGGAGCGAGGCTGTCGAGGCATGACGGGTCGATCAGCACCAGAGCCGGTTGATGGAAGGCGCCAACAAGATTCTTGCCTGCGGCGGTGTTGATTCCGGTCTTGCCGCCAACCGAGCTGTCGACCTGGGCGAGCAAGGACGTCGGCACCTGGATGAAGGAACAGCCGCGCTTGACGATCGACGCCGCGAAGCCGGCAAGATCGCCGATCACGCCGCCACCGAACGCCACCAGATGATCGCCGCGCTCGACGCCAAGGGCGAGCAACCTGTCGATCAGCCGGGCTAGCGCCTCCCAGCTCTTGCTGCCCTCGCCCGCGGCAAGCACGATCGGAACCAGTTCGATTTCCCCGAGCGCGCGGACCAGCCGGCCACCTTGCGCCGGCCAGACGTTTTCGTCGGTCACGACGATCAGCCTGCCGCTGCGGGCATAAGGCACTAGACGCTCGGCCGCACGGTCGAGCAATCCATGCTCGATCACGATGTCATAGCTGCGCGCACCGAGCGCGGCCCGGACGATGGTCACGCCGTTATCCGCATTGCGCGCGATGGAGCAATTTGTGGTCGGCGAGGACCAGCGCCATCATCGCCTCGACGACCGGTGCGCCCCTGATGCCCACGCAAGGATCGTGGCGGCCTTTGGTGCTGATCTCCATCTCATTCCCGTCGCGGTCGATCGTGCGGACCGGGGTGAGGATCGACGAGGTCGGCTTGAACGCGACCCGCACCAGCACATCCTGGCCGGTCGAGATTCCGCCGGCAATTCCGCCGTTATGGTTGGCGAGAAATATCGGGCCTGCGCGCATCTCGTCGGCATTATCCTCGCCGCGCAACCGTGCCGCCGCGAAGCCGTCGCCGATTTCGACTCCTTTGACCGCGTTGATCGACATCATCGCTGCGGCCAGTTCGGCATCGAGCTTGGCATAGACCGGAGCGCCCCAGCCGGCGGGAACTGCGGAAGCGACGCACTCGATCACCGCGCCGAGCGATGACCCCGCCTTGCGCGCACCGTCGATCAGCACCTCCCACCGCGAAGCCGCTGCGGCATCGGGGCAGAAAAAGGGATTGGCATCGATCTGCGCCGGGTCGAACGCTGCGCGGTCGATCGGATCGCCACCGATCTCGACGCAATAGGCGCGGATCGAAACGTCGGACAGCACCAGCCGCGCCACCGCTCCGGCCGCGACTCGCGATGCGGTTTCGCGGGCCGAACTCCGCCCGCCGCCGCGCCAGTCGCGAAAGCCATATTTCATGTCATAGGCATGATCGGCGTGGCCCGGGCGGTAGCCGCCCGCGATCTCGGCATAATCTTTCGGCCGCTGGTCGACATTGTCGATCATCAGGCTGATCGGAGTCCCCGTCGTCCGGCCCTCGAACACGCCCGACAGGATGCGCACTTCGTCGGGCTCGCGGCGCTGGGTCGTGAATCGCGAACTGCCCGGTCGGCGCTTGTCGAGCCACGGCTGAATGTCGGCCTCGGCGAGAGCGAGCCCGGGCGGGCATCCGTCGACCACCGCGCCGATCGCCGGCCCGTGACTTTCGCCCCAGGTCGAGAAGCGGAAGACCCGCCCGAAGCTGTTAAGGCTCATGTCGCGCCCGCCCGACCGAAGATGCTGAAGCGTGTCGCATTGTCGAGGCAATCGTGCAGGTCGCGGCGCACGATGTCGAGACCATAGGCCTTGGCTGCGGCGTCGGAAGCGAGCACGGCCTTGGCGCGCGAGTCGAGTGCCAACGCGGCCGCAGCTGTATTGGACGCCGATTCCGTCGGGAGGCCGATCGCGCGCAACGCCTCGGCGCATTGGGCCAGCGCCATTGGATGGGAGATGATTGTGGTGATGTCCTCGAACCGCACCCCGGGCAGCGCGAGCAGATGGACACGGATCGGCAGGACATGGGAGGACAATAATGCAATGGCTTCGTCAGCGAGCAACTCGCTGACTCCGGGAACCGGACCGGCGGTGGTGTTTTCGACCGGCAGGATGCCAAGATCGGCCTCGCCATCGATGACGGCAGCGACGACCGAGGCAAAGCTGGGCCGCGCGATTGGATCATGGTCCGGGGCGAAAGTGAGGCAAGCCTCGTGGCTGAACGCGCCGCACGCGCCCTGAAAAGCGATTGTCATCCGCCGATCCGAGCGCCGAGCGAGGCCATCAACGCGGAAAATCCCGGGAAGGAGGTGGCGATCGTCGCCGCGCCCTCGACCGCGACCGGGGCGCGGCTGGCCAGGCCGAGGACGAGGAAGCTCATCGCGATGCGGTGATCGTGATGTGCGTCGATGCTGGCCCCGCCCGGAGGTGGCCCACCGCAGCCCTCGACGATCAAGGCGTCGCCGTCCGCTCTGGCATCGACACCGCAGGCGAGCAGCCCTGCGATGATCGCGGCGAGCCGATCACTCTCTTTCACCCGCAGCTCGGCGAGGCCATGCATGACGCTTCGGCCCGAAGCGAAGGCGGCGATGATCGCGAGGATCGGATATTCGTCGATCATGCTGGGCGCGCGACCGGCCGGCACTTCGACATTGCGCAAGGGCGAGGTGCGAGCAGTGATGTCCGCGACCGCCTCGCCGCCGACGAAGCGATGGTTGGTCAGCACCAGGTCGGCGCCCATTTCGCGCAGGGTCGCGAACAGGCCAGCCCGCAGCGGATTGACCATCACCGATCGCGCGGTGACCTCCGATCCCGGGCAGACCAGGGCCGCAGCCAGCGGGAATGCGGCCGACGAGGGATCGCCGGGAATGGCGACATCGGCGGCCCGCAGCGCCCGTTTTGTACCGAGCCGGATATGGTCACCGGCACTTTCCACGTCGCAGCCGAAGGCGCGCAGCATATTCTCGCTATGGTCACGGCTGGCGACGGGCTCGATCACTTCAACCTCGCCTGCGGCGCGCAGCCCGGCGAGCAGGATAGCGGATTTGACCTGCGCCGACGCCTTGGCATTGACGAAACTGATCCCCGTTAGGGAGCCGCCGCGAATTGTCGCGGGCAGCCGATCGCCCGCGGCGGCCTTGACCCCCGCGCCCATCGCGCGAAGCGGGTCGAGGATCCGGCTCATCGGCCGACCGCTCAACGACGCATCGCCGGTGAAACAGGCGTTGATCGGAAAGCCCGCCGCCGCGCCCATCAGCAGGCGCGCGCCGGTCCCGCTATTGCCGCAATCGACCGGCTCTGTGGGGCTCCGCCATTCCCCGCCGACGACGCGCCAGCGGCCCGGACCCAGCCGTTCGACCATCACGCCGAAGGCGCGCAACGCCGCAGCGGTGTGGAGCACATCCTCGCCTTCAAGCAATCCCTCGATCCGGGTTTCGCCATAAGCGAGGGCACCAAGGATCAGCGCGCGATGCGACATCGACTTGTCGCCCGGCACGTCGATCACGCCGAGCAAGGGCCCCGAGGCCGCGGCCTCGAGCCGGTCATGCTCGGCGATAGAGGTCAGGGTCACGCGGCGTCGGACGCGCGCTGCATCCCTTTCGTCATCCGCTCCGCGATCATCACCGCGACATCGAGCGCCTGGGCGTGGTTGAGGCGCGGGTCGCAATGGGTCAGGTAGCGGCGGGGCAGGTCCTCCTCGGCCAGCGGCAGGCTTCCGCCAAGGCATTCGGTGACGTCGGCGCCGGTCATTTCAAGATGAACGCCGCCAGCATGAACGCGCTCCGCTGCGGCCACGTCGAAGAAGGTGTCGATCTCGGCAAGGATGTGGCTCAACAGCCGCGTTTTCAGCGCACCCCGGCTCTGGGTATTACCGTGCATCGGGTCGATCGACCAGATCGCGTTGCGCCCCTCGCGCCGGGTCGCCTGCATCAGGTTCGGCAGATGGGCGGCGATCTTGTCGGCGCCGAACCGCCCGATCAGTACCAGCCGGCCCGGCTTGTTGTCGGGATCGATCCGGTCGATCAGCGCAAGCAGATCGTCGACCTCGAGGCTCGGGCCGCATTTGATTCCGATCGGATTGCCGACGCCGCGGGCGAACTCGACATGCGCCCCGTCAATCTGCCGCGTGCGATCGCCAAGCCAGATCATGTGGCCCGAGGTCGCCAGCCAACTCTCGCTCGCTTCGTCGAACCGGGTCAGCGCTTCCTCGTAATTGAGGAGCAGCGCCTCGTGGCTGGTAAAGGTGCTGACCGGGCGCGGGCCGGCCTGCGATCCGGTCGGCTCGCGCAGGCCGAGCCTCGCGTGCGCGGCGCGCCGGAGCCCCGGCAAGTCGGCGTAAGAGGCGGCCGAATAAGCGGCGAGCAGCTCGATCGTTACCTGCGCCTGGCGGTGGGCACCGAGCAGCCGCTTGGGATCGGGCGTGCGGCTGACCGGTTCGAACGCCGGGCCGTTGACCGCGTCGCCCCGATAACTAGGCAGAGTGACGCCCGCGATCGTCTCGGTCTGCGCCGAGCGCGGCTTGGCGAATTGCCCCGCGATCCGCGCCAGATGGACGACCTCACCACCACTCCTGGCACCAATCATGGCGCCCATCTCCAGCAGCAGGTTGAACGTCATGCGGACCTTGTCGGCGCCGAATTCGGCAAAGCTTTCGGCGCAGTCGCCGCCCTGAAGAAGGAAGCCGCGTCCGGCGGACACCTTGGCCAGCAAGGCGCGCAGGTGAAGTGTGTCCGAAGCCTTGGTCAAAGCGGGTGCCAAGCGAAGGCGCTGCTCGACCCGGGTCAGCGCGCCAGCGTCGGGATAGAGCGGGGCTTGCGCGGCTGGGTGGCTGCGCCACGTGTCCGGTTTCCAGTTCATCGCGCGGCCTCCTGATCCGGCAGGACCCGGCATAGACGAAGCGAACCGGTCGCGGCCACCGTCTCGATGCGTTCGCCGGAACCTAGCCGCTGTTGAAGGATCCCCGCGTCGAGTACCTGAAAATTCTGGGTATCGAGCACGTCATCGGGCGAGACCCGGCCAACCAGCAGCGCCCCCACGCCCTTGTCGGCGAGGCGCATTGCGTCGAAGATCGAAAGCGACGGTTCGTCCGCCAGCCGACCCCACCAGTTGCTGGACGCGCTGTGCTCGATCACTGCGATCGCTTCGCGGTGGCAGGCTTCGTCAAGCGCTTCGTCGGGAGTTTCGGCCCAGACGATCGGAGCCGCCCAGCCGAACCGCTCGCGCACCTGGTCGCGCAGCAAGTCCGGGCTCACAGCTGCACAAAGGACCAGCTCGGTCCGCACTTGCGCCTGCAAGCTGTGGGCCATCAGTTCTCGCCATAAATGTTCGATCATTTCGGGTGTGGCGAGGTTGGCGCGGGCTGCCAGGCGGCTCGTGATTGCGGCTTCGCGGCGAGGGCGCAGCTTCAGCCGCTGGTCGTCCTCATTCTTGAGCGCGGCGATCTGCAGGGAAAGGGCGAGGCGTCGCTCGACGAGATCGAGCAGCGCATCGTCCACCGCGTCAACGGCCTCGCGCGCCGTTTCCAGCCGCACCGCGACGCTGGCGGAGCCGCCTTCCGGCAATAGGGACATGGTGTTTCGCATTTTGGTCTCGCTCGCGGCTGCCGCAGCTCTCGAGGATCGATGAGCGACGGGCAGACGGCGTTTCAGCTCAATTGTTCGTAAATCGGTTCGGCTGCTGTCCGGAACGCCCTCAGGCGGTCCGGCCCATAAACGAGCTGAAAATATAGCAGCGGGCGGCGAGCGAATAGGGGCGGCGAAGCTCCTGTCCCGTGCGCATGATCCGGCTCCTATCGGCGACGCAAGCTACGTCGGCGGCCATGACTGGCCCGCAACGCGCGCATTGTAAAGATGGGATCCAATAATTTATTGTGCGATGCACCAGTGAGACATAGAGCATAAGCAAGAAGGCGGGCTCCGGTTTATGCGGAGCGCCATGCGGCAACACATGATGGGGGCGTCATCCAATGCAACCGCAGCGGATGATGATTTGGACTGAAGGGATGAGCGAGGCTTCGACCAGAATCGGGACCAAGGCGGCTGCGGCCATAGCCGAGGCCCGCCGAATCACGATCAAGATCGGCTCCTCTCTGCTGATCGACGCATCCGGCAAGGGTGCGCGGCACGGCTGGCTCGCCGGCGTCGGTGAGGACATCGCCGCGCTTCGGGCGCAGGGCAAGCAGATCGTGCTGGTCTCGTCCGGAGCGGTAGCACTGGGTCGCGATCATCTCGGGCTCAAACGGTCAGCACGACTAGATTATAAGCAGGCGGCGGCGGCGGCGGGGCAAGCGCTGTTGATGCAGGCGTGGGAGCGCGCGCTCGCCCCGCACGGGATCCCGACTGCGCAATTGCTGCTCACGATTGACGATACTGAACAACGGCGGCGGTCACTCAACGCCCGCGCGACGCTCGAAGTGTTGCTCACCCAGGGCGGCCTGCCGGTCGTCAACGAGAATGACAGCGTCGCGACCGACGAGCTGCGCTACGGCGATAATGACCGGCTGTCGGCGCGGGTCGCCCAACTCATCCGGAGCGATGTGCTGATCCTGCTGTCCGATGTGGACGGGCTCTACACCGCCGATCCGGCTCGCGACGCGCGCGCCACCCACATCGACTTCGTTCCCGCGATCACCGACGCCATCGAGATCAGCGCGGGCGGCGCGAGCGGTGCCGGGATGGGCTCGGGCGGGATGCGCACGAAGATCCAGGCGGCGCGGATCGCGAGCGGCTGCGGTTGCGCCACGATCATCGCGTCGGGCCATAAAGAGCGGCCGATCCAGAGGCTGATCGAAGGCGGTATTGCCACTTTCGTTGCCGCCACCGGATCCCCCGCCAGCGCGTACAAGACCTGGATCGCCGGAACGCTGGCGCCTGGTGGCGCGGTGACGATCGATGACGGAGCCCTGCGCGCATTGGAGTCGGGCAAGAGCCTGTTGCCGGGCGGGGTGACCGCGGTCGAGGGCCGGTTCGATCGCGGCGCCTGTCTGCGTATCCTCGACCGGCACGGGACCGAGGTCGCGCGCGGGATCGCTGCCTACACGGCCGTGGAGGCGCGGGCGATTTGCGGGCGAGGCAGCGCCCACATCGCCGAGCGACTGGGCTATGCCGGTCCCGACGAAATAATCCACCGCGACGATCTGGTGATGCTGTGACGCTCGGCGCTGACATGGACGCGATGGGGCAGCGCGCGCGTGCCGCCGCCATGGTCTTGCGCAATGCGTCCGCAGGACAGCGCAGCACGGCGATCAGAGCGGCGGCGCGGGCCCTTCGCAAGCGCGCCGACGACATTCTGGCCATCAATGCCGCAGACGTCGCCGCTGCAACCGTGATGATCGATCGGTTGCGGCTAGATACGGCGCGGGTCGAGGCGATTGCCATAGCGCTCGAGGAAATGGCGGAGCTGCCTGACGTCGTCGGGGAGGAGATCGCGCGCTGGACCCGTCCCAACAGGCTCGACATCGCGCGCGTGCGGACCCCGATCGGGGTCATCGGCATGATTTACGAAAGCCGGCCCAATGTCACCGCCGACGCTGCGGCGATCTGCCTGCGCTCGGCCAACGCCTTGATCCTGCGCCCCGGGTCGGAGGCGCTGAACAGTTGCATCGCGATCCACCGCGCCATCGCGGACGGCCTGACCGAGGCCGGGCTTCCGGCGGATTGTGTCCAGATCGTGCCGACCGCGAACCGCGACGCGGTGGGGATGATGCTTCACGGGTTAAGCGGCGCGATCGACCTGATCATTCCGCGCGGCGGCAAGGCCCTGGTCGAGCGGGTCGCCAAGGACGCCCGCGTTGCCACGCTCGGCCATCTCGAAGGCCTTTGCCATACTTATGTCCATGCGTCGGCGGACCCGGTCATGGCGGAGCGGATCGTCACCAACGCCAAAATG
>JANPMU010000090.1:0-1587 GCA_031427095.1 Sphingomonas sp. | reverse complement strand
GGCTGTCGGGATCGGGCACCGAGCCGGTGATCGGGACGACGTCCTCGGGGCTCGTTCCCCATGTCACGCACGGAGCGATGTCCGCAGCGTCGAACCGAACGCTCATATCGTAAGTCGCGCCCGGATCGGACGGGAGGCGCTTCCATTGCTCGACCGCAGCGTCCCACGCCTCCCCCTTGGGCGCCATCGGGCGGCCCTTGAGATATGCGAAGGTCTTGTCGTCGGGCGCGAACAGCCCCGAGCGCGCGCCGGCCTCGATCGACATGTTGGCGACGGTCAGGCGTCCCTCGACGCTCATTTCACTGAAGGTATCGCCGCGATATTCGAGGACGAAGCCGGTTCCCCCAGCGGCGCCGATCTTGCCGATGATCGCGAGGATCACGTCTTTGGGCGAGACTCCGAAGCCGAGCTTGCCGTCGACCCGGATCTCCATCGTCTTCGACGGGCTCAGCAGCAGGGTCTGGGTAGCGAGGACATGCTCGACTTCGGTGGTGCCGATGCCGAAGGCGAGCGCGCCCAATGCGCCGTGCGCGGCGGTGTGGCTGTCGCCGCAGACCACCGTGGTCCCGGGAAGCGTGAAGCCCTGCTCGGGCCCGACGACATGGACAATCCCCTGCGCGGCATCGAGCGAGTCGATATATGGCACCGCGAATTCGACGACATTATGCTCGAGCGCCCGCAATTGAGTTGCGCTCGCTGGATCGGCGATCGGCAGGCGCACCCCGTCGGGCCCGACGCGCGGAGTGGTCGGGAGATTGTGATCGGCAACCGCGAGCGTGAGATCGGGTCGGCGGACTGTCCGGCCGGCCATGCGCAATCCCTCGAACGCCTGGGGCGAGGTCACTTCATGAACCAGATGGCGGTCGATGTAGATCAGGCAGGTGCCGTCGTCGCGGCGCTCGACGACGTGCGCGTCCCAGATTTTTTCGTAGAGCGTGCGCGGCCGTTCGCTCATGCGAGGTGACCCTGGGTGATCGCGATCGAGCGCTGATCGGCGACCTGCTCGCTCAGGTCCGTGTCGAGGATATCGCGCACGCGGGCGCCGAACGCGGCGCAACCGACGGTGCCACCAAGATCAGCGGTGCGGCATCCCTCCAACAACGCTTGCTCCACCGCAGTGTTCAGCATCTGCGCCTGCGCCGGAAGGCTCAGATTTTCGAGCAGCATGACCGCGCTGGCGATTGCCCCGGCCGGGTTGGCGATGTCCTGGCCGGCAATATCGGGGGCGGAGCCATGGATCGGTTCGAACAGCGATGGTCCATTCACTCCGGAGCTGGCTGACGCCATCAGGCCGATCGATCCCGCGATCACCGACATTTCGTCGGACAGGATGTCGCCGAACATATTCTCGGTCAGGATCACGTCAAAGCGCGACGGCGAGGTCACCAGCGCCATCGCTGCGGCGTCGACATAAAGATGGTCGAGGCAGACGTCCGGATAGGCGGTCGCCACACTCTCGACCGTGCTGCGCCACAGCTTGGACGTCGCCAGCACATTGGCCTTGTCGACCGAGGTCACCTTGCAGCGGCGCGTCCGCGCGGCGCGAAACGCGACATGGGCGATCCGCTCGATCTCGGCGCGGGTGTA
>JANPMU010000089.1:0-7115 GCA_031427095.1 Sphingomonas sp. | reverse complement strand
GTTTCCGTAAAGCCTGGCGAGACCGAATTGACCTTGATTCCGCGTGGTCCGTATTCGAGCGCAGCGACGCGCACGATGTGATCGGTTCCGGCCTTCGCGCCCATATAAGCTGCGTGATTGTGAAACGTCAGCGAGGCTGTGATCGATGACAAAGTCACGATCGATCCGCCTTCGGTCATCCGTTCGGCCATCTGCTTGATGAAGAAAAACGGACCGATGAAGTGCAGATCCGTCGCGCGGCGCAAGGCGACCTCGTCAGTTTCCCTGATATGCCCCATGATTGCCTCGCCGACACAGTTGACGGCGATGTCGAGGTGCCCGAATTGCTCGACGGCGAAGTCCGCGAGCGCGGCAACCTGCTGTTCGCTTGTAATATCACAGACGGTGGAAATCGCGCCGATCTCGCGCGCAAGTGCTTCGGCCTTATTACCGCTCCGCGCGGCCACGACCACATTGGCCCCTTCGTCGGCCAGTCGACGCGCGATCACGCCTCCCATCGACTCCGCGTCCGATGCGCCCAGCACCACTGCAACCTTGCCATCGAAACGCGCCATGTCATCCTTCTCCTTCGTTCGATCGCGACCGGCCCGATGCCCGTCAGCGCAGACTGTCCCAAATCGCTTGTGCGGTTGGTTCGCGAACTTCGCTGAGTACCGTTGCGACCAGGCCGGCCGCTCGCGATATGACCGCCAGTCCCCGGCCAGCCATCGGCGGTAACCCCATGTCGGCGACGATCGCGCCCGACAATCCTGCCGCATTCACGGGCAATGTGCGTTGAGTCGCGGCGGTGAAGGCTTCAGCGATCAGGAACAGGAGAGCGCAATGACGACCGGCCACGCCCGTCTCGCGCGCGATTGCGAGCAACCTGGGGGTTCGGGGATCACCCGATTTATGTTCGGGATGGCCAAGCCCGGGCAATTGGCGCCGGTCCGCGAGATAATCCCGAACGACCAGTGACGCGATATGCGCCAACTCTGAGTCAGTCGCTGCCGCGTCGCTACCCGCCAACGCCGCGGCAAGCATCTCCCCGGCCGTCTGCATCGTACCCAGATAGCGCGATCCGGCACCGCACAACCCCGCCGCGACTGCCCCTTGCATCGCTTCGGGCGCCCCCAGCAGGGTCAATCGCGTCGCAAGCGAGCTGGGCGTGACGCCGTGATCGACGAATGTCGTGAGGAGCACGTCGATCATGCGCGTCTGTGCAGCGCTCGGACGGGCCCCGCCGGTCATCGCCGCATAGGTGAGTTCGGCGAAAGTCCATTGCCCCATCACCTCTGTAACGAGGTTGTGGCCGTAGACGATGATGCTGTCTTCGCCCATCAGACCGAATCCGCGCTTCGGCAGCGAATTAACAGCTTCCAGATGCTTTCCAGAACGACTTCGCCGTTCTGGTTGATTGCGTCGCGTTGCATAATCAGCAAGCCGTTCGTTCCATTGCTCGAGGGCTTGAGCCCGCTGACGGTGAGGCGGACGTGCAGCGTATCGCCGATCTTTGCCGGTCGCGTCCAGCGGCACTCAAGACCGGCCAACCCGACGATGGTCTGGCCAAGCGCGAGCATCAGCAAAACGCGGCTCGAAAGTCCCGAAAGAATGGACAGGACCAGCAAGCCGTGGGCGATGCGCTCGCCATGGACCGTGCCGGCGGCAAACTCACGGTCGATGTGCAGGGCATTATAGTCTCCGGAAAGACCCGCGAAGGCGACAATGTCGGCTTCGGTCACGGTCCGCCCGGCGCTCATGAACTGCATGCCAATTTCCAGATCCTCAAAATAGAGGACCGGGGTTGCCAGCGGCGGACACAGACCAGCGGAACTCATGCGTAGCGCCCGCCGGTGACATGCATCACGTCGCCGGTGATGTAAGCCGCCCGCTCGCTCGCGAGAAACAGCGCCGCGTCCGCAATCTCTTCGGGTTGCCCGACGCGCTTTAACGGAGACTTCTCGACCGATCGCTCGCGCAGCACTGCATAGTTCTTGAGCCCGCGCATTCCCTCGGTTTCGATGAACCCCGGCGCGATCGCGTTGACGGTTACCCCGAATCCCCCGCTTTCGAGCGCAAGTGCTCGAGTGAAGCCGATCAGTCCCGCTTTTGCCGCCGAATAATTGGTCTGCGCCGGATTTCCGAGGTGCGAACGTGACGAGATGTTGATCACCCGGCCCCAGCGCGCCGCGTGCATTGCGGGAAGCGTTGCGCGCGAGCAGTGGAACGCGCCGACCAGAATCACATCGACGACCTGCCGCCAATCCTCGATCGCAATCTTGGTCAGAAAGCCGTCCTTGGGGAAACCCGCATTGTTGATCAGGATGTCGGGACTTTTCCAGCGCTCGGCGATTCGCGCGACCGCCGCAGTCACAGCATCGAGGTCCATGACATCGGCGACGACCCCCATTACCCGAGCCTCGCCGAGTTCCGCGCAAGCCGCGTTTACCGCAGCTTGGTCACGGTCGAGGATTGCGACCAGTGCCCCTTCCGCCGCAAACCCCGCAGCGGTCGCCTTGCCAATGCCGCGCGCGCCGCCGGTGACCAGCGCGACCTTGCCCTCCAGCCCGAGCTTCATGAGCGATTTTCCTCTGTTTGCGGGGTCGTTCCCGGTTTCACCATCCTGACCGCCGCCAAATTGGCAAAGCGGGCTTCGTCCTCGACTTGGAATTCGGTCGAGAGCTTCTCGCTTCGACAACCGGTCGTAACATAGCGGGTAACCTGGCGCCCTTCTTCGGAACGCGCGTCAAGCGGATAGACCTGGCCCTTCTGGTTGAGCATGCATGGCAGGAAGCCGGCTTCGGCCACTCCGCTCTTGTCGACCGCGGCCCAGGCGAGGACAGACATGCGCGCGTCGCGGTGCCAGGGGAGCAACGGCCAGCCCTTGCGCGGCGCAAGGTCATAGCTTTCGTCGGTTTCGGGGTCGAGCAATGTCCCGTCGGTCACGATCTCCTTTGGGCCGCGGAAGTTCTCGAGGTCGAACACGAAGTGACCGAGGCCATAGAAAATCGCCGAGCCTTTGTACCACTCCATCCCGCGCAAGACATGATGGTGGTGGGCCGCGATAATGTCGGCGCCATGATCGACGGCGAACCGAGCGGTGCGGAGTTCGTGATCGCTGAGCACAAACGGATGCTTGTAATCCCCCCCGTGGAACAGGACGACGACGATGTCGGCGTTGGCCTTGGCCGCGGTGACATCGTCGCGCAAATTATCCATATCCTCCTCATGCGGAATAGTCGTGATCAGCGGCGGGGTTCCCGGCGACCAGACGTTGGGAAGTCGGTCGCGATAGTGATTATAAGCGCGGATCGGAGCCAGCCCGGGCCAGTCGTCGAGCGCTTCATAGCCGCGCGGGAAGAATGACGCATAGGCGAGCGTCGCAACCGTCAGGTCACCGACCCTGGACATGACCGGACGCCGCGCCTCGGCGAGGGTGCGCCCGGTTCCGACGTGCGCGATTCCTGCGGATTCGAAATGGCCATGCATTTCAAAAAGGCCGCGGTGCCCGGCATCGAGCGCATGATTATTGGCTAGACCGAGAACGTCGAAACCGGCCCGGGCGATCGCCGCCACATTGCTCGGGTCGGCCGCGACCGGCACCGTGACACCGGGGGCAAATTCGACGTTCGATGCATAGGCTACCTCGCAATTTCCGACGAGAAGATCGGGCACGGCAAGGACGTCGCGGATAAGGTCGAACGCCTGCTCGGGCTCGTCCCGGTCCACCAGGAGATCTCCGACGAGGCCGATCATTGGCTGTGGGCTAGTCATGGGTAAGAAGCTGCCTTGTGATCTCTCGCAACCGCTCTTTGACGACCTTGTCGCCATTCGCGCTGCGCGTGGTTGGAAATTCTTCGACGATTCGTATTAGCGACGGAATTTTGTAAGACGCCATCCGCGATCTGCAGAATTCGCGCAGACCGTCCTCGGTTACCTCGGCATCCCCGGCCGCAATGACGAACGCCGCAGCGACATCCTCGCCATCTGCTCCGCCGACCCCGACCACTTGAGTTGCGCCGACCGCCGGATGACTCTGCAGCATCGCTTCGATCTCGCCCGGGTTGACCAGAAATCCCTTGAGCCGAAGCACGTCATCCCGTCGCGAGACATAATGGAACGACCGCCCGGCCTGATCGAGCACGATCCCGAAGTCGTTTGAGGAAAACCAGCCATCGCTCGTCCGAGCCAAGTGTATGTCGGGAGAAGTTGCGAGGTAATTGGTCAGCATGACCGGGCCTGTAAACTGCAGCTCGCCCAAGGTGCCTACTGGTAACGGCAAACCCGCAGAATCGACCGCTCGCACACGCATATTGTCACTGATGAGTCGGCCGCCCGCCGCGCTGCGCTCTTCGACATTCGCGCCAAAGCCCCAGAACGCCGCAAGCGCCAGCAACTCCGAAGAACCGTAGACGTTGGAAATGCGAAAGCCGAACTCGTCCTGCGCTTGGCGGACAAGCGGCTCGAGGGTCGCCCCGGCCGAAAAAACGATACGAAGCGAACGGAAATTATCCCGACTTGCCTGGGGATGGCTAAGCAGTTGGCGGATAATCGGCTCGGTGAGGGCAAGCATCGTCACTCTTTCGCGCGCGATCAGACAAATGATCTCGTCAAGGTCGAAATCCTCGCACAGGACCGCGCGAGCACCGGCCGATAGGCTCGCAAAGATTAAGCCATAGCCATAGGCTCCGCACGGAGGGAGCGCACAAAGCACCACATCGTCGCTCGTCATCTGCGCGGAATCGCACACCGCCCGCGCATGCGAGAGAATGCTATGTTCGCGGTGAACGGCGAGTTTGGGAAGCGCGGTCGTACCCGACGTCGAAAAAGCGATCATCGCCATGTTTTCGACCGACGGCTCCGCTGTCGCTGAACCGACAGCGCACAATGCGCTAAAGCTCCGGCGCTGGATTTCATCAGAATCTGAATGGCTCGCTTCAACCCATCCGGCATCGATAACCCACCGCAGGGGTGCGCTTATCGGTCCGCCCATAACGGCCACCGCGCCGGCAAGAATCCCGTTGAAATCAATCTTTCGAAAAGTTGAATCGAGAATTATCGCGCGACATTCCGAAAGACTCAAAAGATGCGCCAATTCCGATGTGCGCGACCAGGTGTTGATCGGGATCGTGGTCAGGCCCAGCCGTGCGGCGGCGAGATGCGCCACCAGCCAGTCGCGCGAGTTGGGAAGCCAGATCGCGACCCGGTCGCCAGGACGCAGGCCCAGGCTCTCCAACCCTCCGGCAAACGCCATTATCCTCCGCACGAGCGCCGCGAACGAAATGGCTTCGCCGCCGGCGCAACTCAGCGCAATTTGGCTTTCGCTTTGTCCGGCGAGCGACTCTAGCCAAGGGTGCAGCGAGGAAGGACTGAATTCAGCCTTCACCGTTGCACCTTTTCGTTCGGAGGTCCGGCCAGTCGCGGCATCGCAATGCGGATCAGGCCGGTTCGAAATCCGCCAGATCCCCAATAAATTCGCCTAGCATTCGCGACCTTTGCTCGAAGGTGAAGACATCTGCCGGGTCGGGCTTGACGACGGTGAACGGCGCCAATTGGTAAACATTCTCGCCGATCAGCTTGGCATCCGCGTTATATGGCCAGAACATCGCAAGCGGGCAAAGCATGGCGTAGGTCGCCTGACGGTCGTCGGCTTCGAAACCCATCGCGATGACATCGGCCCCCGTCGCGAATTGACCGAAGGTCGAATAGGACGCCAAGCCCCAGTCGTTGACGAAAAGCTGTTCGTCGTGAAGCCAGACAACGCGCTCGTTCAGGCCTGAGTAGAACCCCTTCACCGCGCCCAGCCCGTCGAAGGTCGCCAGTTCGGGATTGCCCAGATGCACTCGATAAACGGGATGATCGACGGTCATCGTCTTGGTGAAGATATGCTGCCAATTGTCACTGAATTCCAAGGCGGCGTGACGATTATAATTCCGCAATATCGCGCGCCGATGAGGGTCCTTTTCGGCCATTGCCTGAGCCCGGCCGTTGATCATGAACGCCTCGAACGCGTCGAGATACTTACTCATCGTGTCACTCCCCCATTCTGGTCTGCCAATAGCCGGCAGCGCCAAATCAGACTTTGCCTTAACAACGCTGTGCGCGGTCTCCAACATCATAATTTTTGCGAGATCGACGCGCCGAACGTCTGCGGCCGGGGGTTGGGCGCATCGCCACCTCAACCTCGACTCCCTTCAGTTCGGCCGTCGCGGCCGTTGGAGCCGATCGGGCCCCTCTCGTCGGCCAATCCAGCTATATAAATCAATGCAGTATGCTTGGTCCTAGCGGGGGTTCCGGTTCGGTGCTGATTCACAGTCGAAGCCCCAATGTCCCGCCTGGCGCGCCAAAACGGAGACAGGTTGGCGTCAACCTGACCAGCACCTGCGTGGTCGCTTCAACAGCATCCACACCCAGGCACGTAGATGCCGTTAGCGGGAGCAAGAGCCATCCACCCCATCTGCTTTCCACCCTTTCCGGCCGGGACCATGGCCGACTCAAAGCAGACGTAGATGCTGCTGGAACGGGAACATTTGTCGCCATTGGGACAGTGCACAAGCCCATTGCCAAAGGCCGGGCTCGCGCGCATGATTGCCTGTCCCATGCACCGTTCGCGGAGATCCCCATGCGCATGCGTCGCTGGTCCGGGTTATTGCTCCTCGTCACACCATTGTTGATGAATGCCGGATGCCAAACGGCAGAGCACGAACCGACGCTCGATGAGGTGAGATCGATTGCGCAGAAGTATCGCGACGTGAACGTCGCGAAGGCGGAAGGCTACACGACCGATAACAAATGCGTGACCGCCGAGATGCTGGGCCACCCCGCCGCGATGGGCGCAATGGGATTGCATTATGTCCGCCGCGACATGCTCGGCCTTCCGCCCAAACCTTCGCCGCCCGGTAGCGGGCGGACTCACGGCACTGGCACGCACACCGATTTCCGACAGCCAGCAATGCTCGTCTATGAGCCGCAGCCGGACGGCTCACTACAACTGGTCGCCGTCGAAAATTTGGCTTTCGCGTCGGCCTGGCACGAGAGAAACAAAGAGCCGCCGAAGTTCCAGGGGCGCACGTGGCCGCTGCTCAAGGACGATCCCGCGACGAAAGTCGATGAGGCGCACGGATGGGAGCCGCACT
>JANPMU010000088.1:0-5713 GCA_031427095.1 Sphingomonas sp. | reverse complement strand
ACCGTCGCCCTTGGCAAACCAAGCGAGGCCGAGAAGGGCCAATGGTATTTCCAACGCTATGTCGAGCATCTCCCCACTGCAGGCGAGATCGTGCTGTTCGACCGCAGCTATTACAACCGCGCCGGGGTCGAACAGGTCATGGGCTTTTGCACCCCGAACCAGGTCGACGCATTCCTGAAAGCCGTCCCCGCGTTCGAGCAGATGCTCATCGACGATGGCATCCTGCTGTTCAAATATTGGCTGTGCTGCGACCAGGATAAGCAGGAAGAGCGCTTTGCCGAGCGGCTCGCCGACCCGCTCAAGCGGTGGAAACTGTCTCCGATCGATCTCGCCGCGCGCGAGCATTATGCCGATTACACCAAGGCGCGCGACGCGATGCTCAAGGCCACCCATACCAGGACCGCGCCATGGACGCTGGTCGACTTCAACGACCAGAAGCGCGGGCGCCTGACGCTCGTCCGCGACCTCCTCGATCGCCTGCCCGACACCAGGGTCGCGGCGGACGAGCTGGACCTCGTTCCGCTCGGCCATGCCGCGTTCGAAGAGCAGTTCAAGGCGCTCAAACCGATCCCCTCGATCCATGTCGCCAAGCGTAAAGATGACATAATTGCCTGACGCCAGACGATTTTGGTGCTTGACCTGGTGGCCAGTTCCGGGGAACAGGCGCGGCATGGCGTCGACCTCACTCCTTCCGAATCAACGCACTGCGCTCAGTGCCGTGACCGGAAGCGGTGCGTCCGGCACCTTGCAGGCCTGGCTTTGGTCGAGCGACTCTCCCTCCGCGGCGGCCCAATGGCGTTGCTGGTGACTGCGATCCGCTTAGGATCCTGATCGACCAGAACACCGAGCCCGCCGACACTGGCGGGTTTTTTATTGCGCTTGCGAGGATTTTTCCAATGCTCCTGAACCAGAATTTCGCGTCGCTCGAGCGATCTGGCGCTGCCGTCGACCACAGCGGCGAGGCGCTGGCCAAATTGTTCGGCGGCCACGACCTTGCCGCCGCCGAAGCCGAGGCGCTGTTTGGCAGCCTGGTCGATGGCGCGCTCAACGAGGCGCAGATTGCGGCGATGCTGGTCGCGCTCCGGCTTAAAGGCGAAACCGGCGATGAGCTGATCGGCGCCGCCCGCGCGCTGCGCGCCGCCGACATCGACTTCGATCGCCCCGATTATGACTTCGCCGACACATGCGGCACTGGCGGCGATGGATCGGGATCGATCAACGTGTCGACTGCGGTCGCCTTCGTCGCTGCGGCGGCCGGCTTGCCGATTGCCAAGCATGGCAACCGCAGCTTTACCTCGCGCTGCGGATCGGCCGATGTCCTCGAGGCGTTGGGCGCGGACCTGTCCCCCTCGTCCGCCGTGTCGCGCCGCGCGCTCGACCAGACCGGCTTCTGTTTCCTGTTCGCGCCGCTCTATCACCCCGGACTCAAGCATGCCGGCCCAGCCCGCCGCGCGCTTAAGGTCCGCACGATCATGAATTTGCTTGGCCCATGCCTCAACCCGGCCGAACCTCCGGTGCAGTTGCTCGGAGTCGCCGATCCGTCACTGCTCGAACCGATTGCGCGCACGCTTGAATCATTGGGGGTACGCTCGGCGCTGGTGGTGCATGGTGGCGGGCTCGACGAAATCGCGCTCCATGCCGAAACCGAAGCGGTCAGGATCGACGCGGGGACGCTGACCCGGATGACCATCACGCCCGAAAGCGTCGGGCTTTCGCGAGCAGCGGTGGACAGCGTCAAGGGTGGCGAGCCGCATGAAAACGCCGCGCGCCTCAAAGCGTTGCTGCTCGGCCATGCACCCTCCGCCGACCGTGACGTGGTCGCGCTCAATGCCGGGGCATTGCTGTTCGCAGCGGGCCTCACCACCGACCTCCGCGAAGGGGTCGCGCTGGCGCTCGACACGATCAGATCGGGCGCCGGTCACAAGGTCCTTACCGGCTTTGTCGAGGCCAGCCGTGGCTGATTCAGCCGGTGTTCTCGGTGAGATCGTGCGGCGCAAGCGCGCCGATGTCGCTGCGCGCCTCGGTGCCGCGACTCTCGCCGATCTCCGCGCCCGCGCCGCGCCGACCCGCCGAAGCCTCGCCGCAGTCCTGCGTCAGCCCGGCGCGCGCTTCGTCATGGAGGTCAAGCGCGCCTCGCCGTCGGAAGGCGCGATCCGCTCCACCGCCGATCCCGCTGCGATCGCCCGCTCATGGAGCGGTACGGCCGATGCGATCAGCGTGCTCACCGACACGCCCTTTTTCGGTGGATCGCTCGACGATCTCGCCGCCGTCCGCAGCGCGACCGACGCCCCGGTCCTCGCCAAGGATTTCGTCATTGACCCGCGCCAGGTCGCCGAAGCGCGAATCCACGGCGCCGATGCGGTTCTGGTCATGCTGTCGGTGCTCGACGACGCAGCGGCCGCACAGATCATTGCCGAAGCCCGCCGTTTCGGGATGGACGCCCTGGTCGAGGCGCATGACGAACCCGAGCTCCGCCGCGCGATCGCGCTCGGTGCACCAATCATCGGCATCAACAATCGCGACTTGAAGACCCTGACCGTCGACCTTGCGGTAACCGAGCGGCTCGCCCATCTCGTCCCGGCAGACCGGTTGGTCATCGCCGAATCGGGCATTGGCACGCGCACCGATGTCGATCGCCTCGCACCTTATGCCGACGCTTTCCTTGTCGGATCGTCGCTGATGCGCGCGCCCGACCCCGCTGCCGCCGCGCGCGCGCTCGCCTTCGGGCGGGTCAAGGTCTGCGGCCTGACCTCCGACGACGACGCCCGCGCCGCTGGGCACGCCGGTGCCACCTATGGCGGACTAATTCTGGTCGGTGGTTCGCCGCGGCACATCACCTTGGCCCAAGCGCGCATTGTCGCAGACGCGCTGCGAGCGGCGCACGTCGCCCCGGTTGCGGTGTTTCGCGATTCTCCCGTTGAACATGTCGCTGCGGCCGCCGCGCAGATCGGCGCCAGCGCGGTCCAGCTCCACGGCCGCGAGGATGCGCGCTTCATCGCCCGCCTCCGCCCGATGCTCGCCGACGGGACCGAAATCTGGGCCGCCGCTCCGGTCGAAAGAGACGCTGCCCCAGCCCGTGCCGGCGCGGACCGCACCCTGTTCGACACCGCGGTCGCAGGGCAAAGCGGCGGGACCGGATCCATATTCGACTGGAGCCGGATCGCGGACCGCGACGATCTCGACCGATCGATCCTCGCCGGTGGCCTCACCCCAGGCAACGCGCGCGCCGCGAGCAATGTCGGTGCGCATGCGCTCGACGTGAATTCGGGCGTCGAAACCGCCCCCGGCCAGAAGAATGCGGAAAAACTCGCCGCCTTCTTCGCCGAACTGCGTCCTCTCACTCGAAGCGAGTCGGCCCCATGCGTTTGAACGGCCGCTTCGGCGACTATGGCGGGACCTATGTCCCGGAAATCCTGATGCCCGCACTCGAACAGCTCGAGGCGGCGTTCCTCGATGCCCAGACCGATCCCGGCTTCCAGGCTGAGCTGGCGCATCTCCTGACCACTTATGCTGGTCGCCCGACCCCGCTGACCCGGTGCCGTAACCTCGCTGCGGGCAAGGCGCGGCTCTATTTGAAGCGCGAGGACCTGCTCCACGGCGGCGCGCACAAGACCAACCAGGTGCTTGGTCAGGGCCTGCTCGCCAAACGCATGGGCAAGACCAAGCTGATCGCCGAGACCGGGGCTGGTCAGCACGGCGTCGCGACCGCGCTCGCCGGAGCCTTGTTCGGGCTCGAAACAAAAATCTACATGGGCGCCAAGGATGTCGAGCGTCAGCAGCTGAATGTCTTCCGGATGCAATTGATGGGCGCCGAAGTCGTGGCCGTTACCGGCGGTGGCCAGACTCTCAAGGATGCGGTCAACGAGGCGCTACGCGACTGGACCGCGAGCTTCGCCGACACCCATTATATCCTCGGCACCGTCGCTGGCCCGCACCCCTTCCCGCTGATCGTCCGCGAGTATCAGCGGGTCATCGGCAAGGAAGCGCGCGAACAGATACTGGCGATAGAGGGCAAGCTTCCGGACAAGGTCATCGCCTGCGTCGGCGGCGGCTCCAATGCAATCGGCATATTCAGCGATTTCATCGAGGACGCGGAGGTCGCCCTGATCGGGGTCGAAGCCGCCGGACGCGGACTGAGTGGAGTGGAGCATGGCGCGACGCTTCTGCGTGGCACGCGTGGAGTCTTGCACGGCGCCGAAACCTATGTGCTCCAGGATGCTGACGGCCAGATCGCGGACACCTGGTCGGTATCGGCTGGCCTCGATTACCCTGCGGTCGGCCCCGAACATGCCTTTCTCAAGGACAGCGGCCGCGCCCAATATGTCGGGGTCGAGGACGGCGAGGCGCTCGACGCGTTCGTGGCTTTGGCCAGGAACGAAGGCATCATCTGCGCCTTCGAATCCGCGCACGCACTCGCGCACGCGCTCCAGATCGCCGAGACCGCGACCGACAATCCGATCCTCCTCGTCAATCTGTCGGGCCGCGGTGACAAGGACATGATGCAGGCGCAGCATCTGCTGAGCCTCACCGCATGAGCCGCTACGACGCCATGTTCGCGCGCTGCGCCAAGGCCCGCGAAGGCGTGTTCGGCGCCTTCCTCATGCTCGGCGATCCCGACCTTGCGACCAGCGCCATACTACTCGATGCGGCGGTCGAAGGCGGCGCCGACATGATCGAAGTCGGCATCCCATTTTCCGATCCGGTGGCCGACGGCCCGGTCATCCAGGCGGCCGCCGAACGCGCGCTCGCCGCCGGGGTTCGCACCGCCGACTGCTTCGCCCTCATCAGCGCTTTCCGCGCCCGCCACCCGCATGTCCCGGTCGGTATCCTCACTTATGCCAATTTGGTCCTCGCGCGCGGTCGGGACCGTTTTGCGCAGGATGCCGCTGCGGCCGGCGCCGACAGCCTGCTGATCGCCGATGTTCCGGCGTTCGAGGCCGCGCCCTACGCCGCCGCGGCGCGCGAAGCGGGCATCGATCCGGTCCTGATCGCCGCTTCGAATACCCCGCCCGATACACTCCGGCGGATCGCCGAACTTGGCGCCGGCTATACCTATGTCGTTGCGCGCGCAGGGGTTACCGGGGTCACTCAAACCGCACAGCAGGACCAGGCTCCATTGCTCGCCGCGCTTGGCGAGACCGGCGCCGCGCCCGCAATCCTCGGCTTTGGCATATCCACCCCGGAGCATGTCAAACACGCCTTGAGCTGCGGCGCAGCGGGGGTCATTTCAGGTTCGGCGATCGTCCGCCTGATTGCCGAGGATCCCGATCCGGCCACCGCAATTCAAAGCTTCGTCGCGACCATGAAGGCCGCGACCCGACAGCCATGACGGTCCAGGCTTGCAGTGCGACGAGAACGGGCCAAGCCAATGCGAGATCGACCACATAGCCGCTTAACTAGAGTCTGTTTCAGTTAAACGGCACCGGCCCGCTCCCCCACCCGGCCTCCCATAGAATAGACTGATCGGGAGGCCGGGTGGGGGCGCGGGCCGGTGCCGATTCAGCGCAGCTGAAACAGACTTTAGCCCTCGATTGAGGCCATCAAGGTGGCATTGCCGCCCGCCGCTGTCGTATCGATGCAGGTCACGCGCTCGGTCGCGAAGCGTGCGACATAGTTCGGGCCGCCGGCCTTGGGCCCGGTTCCCGAGAGCCCCTCCCCGCCAAACGGCTGGCTTTCGACCACCGCGCCGATCTGGTTGCGGTTGACGTAGAGA
>JANPMU010000087.1:0-1621 GCA_031427095.1 Sphingomonas sp. | reverse complement strand
CCGAGCCCGAGCGCCATGACCGGCACTTGCGGGTCGAGGTCGCGAAGGAAGCCGGTCAGATCGTCGAGGTCGGCCGGCTCGAACAGCAGTTCCGCGTTGCCACCACTCTTGAACCACACCAGCGGCGCCAGCGGCGCGTCGGGTTTAAGCTTGCCGCGTACGGCCCCATCCGTTCGAAAAGAGTCACCTTGCGCGATCATTTGCTGATCCTGGCCTTGGCGATCCCGTCGGCCAGGCCGGCCGCCCATTTGGTGATGTCGCCCGCGCCCATGCACAGGATCATGTCGCCGTCGGCGGCAAGGTCGCGCAAGCCCGCGGCAAGCTCGGTCGGGCTGGCGACGGTCTTGACCATGCGGTGCCCGTGCGCGCGCAGCCCGTCGACCAAAGCTTCGCTGTCGATGCCCTCGATCGGCGCCTCGCCTGCGGCATAGACCGGGGTAACGAACACCACGTCGGCGTCGTTGAAGGCGTTCTGGAAATCTTCCATCAGCGATTGAAGGCGGGTGAAGCGGTGCGGCTGAACCACCGCGATCACGCGCCCGCCCGGGGCACCGCCCCCGGTGCCGAATCCGCATTGCACCGTTTCGCGCGCGGCAGACAGGACCGCGCGGATTTCGACCGGGTGGTGAGCATAATCGTCGATGATGATCGCCCCACCGACCTCGCCGACGCGGCTGAAGCGGCGCTTGACCCCGTCGAACCGGGCAAAACCGCCGACGATGGTCGCATCGTCCATGCCAAGCTCGATCCCGACCGCGATCGCGGCGAGCGCGTTTTGGACATTGTGCCGCCCGGGCATCGGCAAATGGATCCCGGCGATCGTCCTTCTTTCGCCATTGCGCTGGAGCACGACCGCGTCGAACCGGCTGCCATCCCCCTCGACCACGACCGCATCGGCGCGGATGTCGGCGAGCGCGGAGAAACCATAAGTGACGACCCGCCGGTCACGGATCCGGCTGAGGATGTTCTGCACTTCGGGATGATCGACGCACATCACCGCGAGGCCATAGAAGGGCACATTCTCGACGAATTCGACGAACGCGTCCTTGACCCGCTCGAAGCTGCCATAATGTTCGAGATGCTCGGGATCGATGTTGGTGACGATCGCGATGGTCCCGTCGAGGCGCAGGAAGCTGCCGTCGCTCTCGTCGGCCTCGACCACCATCCACTCGCTGCTGCCGAGCCGCGCGTTGCTGCCATAGCGGTTGATGATCCCGCCGTTGATCACCGTCGGGTCGAGCCCGCCGGCATCGAGCATCGCCGCGATCATCGACGTGGTGGTGGTCTTGCCGTGGGTCCCGGCGACCGCGACGGTCGACTGCATGCGCATCAGTTCGGCGAGCATTTCGGCGCGGCGGACGAGCGGCAGGCGGCGCTCGATCGCCGCCTCGACCTCGGGGTTGCCGCGCGATATCGCCGACGAGCAGACGACCACTGCGGCGTCACCCAGATTGTCGGCGTGCTGGCCGATGGCGACCGCGATTCCGATCTTGCGCAAGCCTTCGACGCGGGTCGATTCGGCCTGGTCCGAACCTTGGACGCGATAGCCGAGCTGGTGCATCACCTCGGCGATGCCCGACATGCCGATCCCGCCGATTCCGACGAAGTGGATCGTGCCGAT
>JANPMU010000086.1:0-2884 GCA_031427095.1 Sphingomonas sp. | reverse complement strand
TAGTCCAGTTCCGGATGAGGTTCGAGCTGGACCCGCCGGTACTCAGCCTCCCAATGGCCCAGTTCGGCTTTTCCGGGCGAACCCTCGGGCACCCCCAGACGTTCGCCCAGGCCCTGCGCACGCCAATCGACCGCCTGGATTTTAACCAGTAATTCGAGGAAATCATGGGCCAGCTGCAACCGCTCCTGCAGAGGCCGACTGCCATTCAGGACCATATAGTCGCAGCTGCCGGGCATAAGCGCCATCACCAGCGATGGCGCGCCGAGAAAGCGCCCGTCCGGGTCCATCCAGTGCACGACCGGGACCGCAACGGCGCTTCCTTCAAGGGCCTTCAGAACTTCGAACTCGCGGGAGCGCTCGGTGTTGAGCAGGGTACCGGCGGCGTCACGCATGAGCATCAGGCGGTGTGCATGCGGACCGTTTGCATCGGTCCAGCTTGCGTCTAGCGACCAGTTCTCGCGAGACAGACCGCCGGCGGCGCGCGAAAGCCGTTCGAGGGAGATGTCGCGCGCAGAAGGAATCTCATGGCAAATCAGCTTCTTCAATCCATCGACGACCTGCTGGACTGACGCGTCAGCGCCATCATCGGCAGAAGCGCCGAATGACATGGATGTATTGGTCATGAGCGCCTTAAGATTAGCATGTAAGTGATCTCGCTCTTAGGGTCAGGACTCATTGATCACAACCAGAAGATGACGCTAGCGGCGGTGGCGATGGCGGACATGAAAGTGTGGGCGCATGTCAGGCTGCCGGCTTTAATGCAAAGCTGCGGTAGCGATCGTCGGCAATTTCGCGGCAGATTTTGGTATAGACGCCCAATCCGCCGACATAGGGCAGGAAGACGCGCGGCTTGCCGGGAATATTCGCGCCCATGTACCAGCTGTTGGCTTGGGGATGCAGCGTTCCTGCCGCCACTTCGTTGACGTGCGCCACCCAGTCGTCCTCGGCCTGCTGCTCGGCCTCGATCACCGCGACGCCCTCACGCTGCATGAAGCTCAGGCAATCGGCCACCCATTCGACGTGCTGCTCAATCGCCATCACGACGTTCGTCAAGACCGATGGACTGCCCGGCCCGGTAATCATGAACAGGTTGGGAAAGCCGGAGATCATCAGCCCGAGATAGGTCTTGGGACCCCCGGCCCACTTGTCCTTAAGCGCGAGGCCCCCACGGCCGCGAATGTCGATCCGGGTAAGCGCACCCGTAACCGCGTCATAACCGGTCGCAAACACGATACTGTCGACTTCATAGCGGCCGCCTTCGGTCTCGACGGCATGTTCGCCGATCCGCACGATCGGCGCAGCGCGAACATCGACCAGTGCCACATTGGGCCGGTTGAACATCGCGTAATAATTGGTGTCGACGCAGATTCGTTTGGTGCCGATCGCGTGATCGGTCGGCTGGAGCTTCGCTGCGACCGCAGGATCCTCGACGATCTCGCTGATCTTTCCGCGCACATAGGAGGCCGCGAAATCATTGGCCGCCTTGTCCTTGAACATGTCGTTGAACGCATGGGTGAAGTTGGCCCCGCCGCGCGACCAGCGCGCGTCGAATTCACGCTGTCGCTCCTCCTCGCTGACGTCGAACGCGCTGCGCTCGCTATATTCGTAGAGCGCGCCCGAGCGCGATGCCTTGGCGACCGCACGGTGGCTTGCATAATCCTTCTTCCACGCATCCTGCGTCGCCTTCGACAACGGATGGTTCCATGCCGGAATGCTGAAATTGGGCGTGCGTTGAAACACATAGAGTTGAGCGGCCTGCTCGGCGATCACCGGCGCCACCTGGATGCCCGAGGATCCGGTGCCGATCACCGCCACCCGCTCGCCCGTGAAATCGACCGGCTCGTGCGGCCACTGGCCGGTGTGGAACCAGCGACCCTTGAATTCGTCGAGTCCTTCGATATCGGGCTTGCGCGAGGCGGACAGCGCGCCCGATGCCATCAGGCAGAAGCGGGCGGTTACTGCTTCGCCGCGATCGGTCTCGGCGCGCCAGATCTCCCGCGCCTCATCAAAATGGGCGGCAGTCACGCGCGTATTGAAGCGGATGTCGCGGCGCAGATCGAAGCGATCGGCGACATGCTCGATATAGCGGAGAATTTCGGCCTGCGCGGGGTAGCGCTCGCTCCATTCCCATTCCTGCTGCAATTCATCCGAAAACGAATAGCTGTATTGCATGCTCTCGACATCACATCGCGCGCCGGGATAGCGGTTCCAGTACCACGTGCCGCCAACCCCGCTGCCGCTCTCATAGGCGATCGCCGAGAGGCCAAGTTCGCGCAGCTTGTAGAGCATATATAACCCCGCAAACCCGGCGCCAACGACGATCGCATCGAAATCTGTTGGGGCCGGGCGGGGCGAGGAAGCGGACATGATTGGGGCATCTTTCGAAAAAGGGCTCGGTTGCCTGGCGCGACCGGGGTGCGCGGTCAATCACTTCGACTGTGGAACCGAATCAACGGGTATGTTAAGGCTATGATCCTCATTGGACTATTTAAGACCCGTCAGTAAGTAAGCCATCATGGAAGAGTTTGACAGTCAGGTTGCACTGGTCACCGGCGCCGGCTGCGGGATCGGTCGCGCGGTTGCGCTGCGGCTTGCGCGCGGCGGTTGCGATGTCGGGCTGTTCGATCGCGACGCGGCGGGGGTCGACGAGACCGAGCGCCTGATTCGTGCGATCGGCCGCAAGGCCGTAAGTACGGTCGGTGACGTCGCAATTCGCGCTGACGTTGACGAATGTGTCGCGACGGTGACTCGGAAGCTTGGCGCCGTCGGCATTCTCGTCAACAATGCCGGGATTCTGCGCACCGCTCCGTTTCTGGAGGTCAGCGAAAGCGACTGGCGCGCAATCTTCGCAATCAACCTCGGCGGGGTCTTCGCGTTCAGCCAG
>JANPMU010000085.1:0-2453 GCA_031427095.1 Sphingomonas sp. | reverse complement strand
GCGCGCGAACATAATCTCAAGGGCGTCAACGTCGACATCCCGCGCGAATCGCTGACGGTCATCACCGGGCTGTCGGGGTCGGGCAAATCGAGCCTCGCGTTCGACACCATCTATGCCGAAGGCCAGCGGCGCTATGTCGAGAGCCTGAGCGCTTATGCCCGCCAGTTCCTCGAGATGATGCAGAAGCCCGATGTCGAGCATATCGACGGGCTCTCGCCGGCGATCTCGATCGAGCAGAAGACGACCGGCCGCAACCCGCGCTCGACCGTTGCCACGGTCACCGAAATCTATGATTATATGCGGCTGCTGTGGGCGCGGGTCGGGGTGCCTTATTCGCCCGCGACCGGGCTCCCGATCAGCGCCCAGACGGTCAGCCAGATGGTCGACCGGGCGATGGCCTTGCCCGAAGGCTCGCGCCATTATCTGCTCGCCCCGGTGGTTCGCGGCCGCAAGGGCGAATATCGCAAGGAGCTCGCCGAGTGGCAGAAAGCCGGCTTCACCCGCGTCCGCATCGACGGCGAATTTCACGACATCGACGAAGCCCCCGCGCTCGACAAGAAATATAAGCATGACCTCGAGGTTGTGGTCGACCGGATCGTCATCCGCAGCGGCATCGAGCCGCGTCTCGCCGACAGCTTCGAGACCGCGTTGAAGCTCGCCGACGGGCTGGCCTATCTCGACCCCGCGGATGGCCTCCCCTCCCCAGAAAACGAGGGGCAAGCTGTTCTGTCCACCCACGCACCCGACGGCCGGATCATCTTTTCCGAAAAATTCGCCTGCCCCGTCTCGGGCTTCACCATCGCCGAGATCGAGCCGCGATTGTTCAGCTTCAACGCCCCCCAGGGCGCCTGCCCGGCGTGCGACGGGCTCGGCGAAAAGATGCTGTTCGACGAGGATCTGGTCGTCCCCAACCATGCGCTGAGCATCGCCAAGGGCGCGGTCGTGCCGTGGGCCAAATCCTCGCCGCCCTCGCCTTATTACATGCAGGTATTGTCGAGCCTCGCGCGCGCTTACGACTTCGATCTGACCACCCCGTGGGGCGAGTTGTCGCAGGAAGCGCGGGACGTCATCCTGCGCGGCACCAGCGGCAAGGCGGTCACGCTGCGCTTCATCGACGGGCGCAAGAGCTATGAGGTCAACAAGGCGTTCGAAGGCGTGCTCGGCAACCTTCAGCGGCGCTTCGCCCAGACCGAAAGCGCGTGGATGAAGGAGGAGCTTTCGCGCTACCAGGCGAGCCATCCGTGCGAAATGTGCCACGGCGCCCGCCTCAAGCCCGAGCCGCTCAGCGTCAAGATCGCCGGCGAGGACATCAGCCAGTCCGCCCGCCGCTCGGTCCACGACGCACTCGCCTGGTTCTCGACGCTCGACGAAAAGCTCGCCCCGCAGCAGCGCGAGATTGCCCGCGCGATCCTGAAGGAGATTAATGCCCGCTTGGGCTTCCTCGACAATGTCGGATTGGATTATTTGAACCTCGACCGCACCAGCGGCACCCTTTCGGGCGGCGAGAGCCAGCGCATCCGCCTCGCCAGCCAAATCGGCAGCGGCCTGTCGGGCGTGCTCTACGTCCTCGACGAACCTTCGATCGGGCTCCACCAGAAGGACAATGAACGCCTGCTCGAAACGCTCCGGCGGCTGCGCGGGCTCGGCAATACCGTGCTCGTGGTCGAGCATGACGAGGACGCCATTCGCAGCGCCGATTACCTCATCGACATGGGGCCCGGCGCCGGGGTTCACGGCGGCGAGGTGGTCTGCGCGGGGTCGCTCGCCGATCTGCTCGCCTGCACCGACAGCCTCACCGCCGATTATTTGAGCGGCCGCCGCTCGATCCCGCTGCCGTCCAAACGCCGCAAGGGCAATGGCAAGACGCTCATTGTCCACGGCGCCACCGCCAACAACCTCGCCAACATCACCGCCTCGATCCCGCTTGGTACCTTCACTTGCGTCACCGGGGTTTCAGGCTCGGGCAAGTCGAGCTTCACCATCGACACGCTCTACGCCGCCGCCGCGCGCACGCTCAATGGCGCGCGGATCCTCGCCGGCCGCCACGACAGGATCAGCGGGCTGGAGCATCTCGACAAGGTGATCGACATCGACCAGTCGCCGATCGGCCGCACCCCGCGCTCGAACCCCGCGACCTACACCGGCGCCTTCACTTTGATCCGCGACTGGTTCGCCGGCCTCCCCGAAAGCGCCGCGCGCGGTTACAAGCCCGGCCGCTTCTCGTTCAACGTCAAGGGCGGCCGCTGCGAGGCGTGCAAGGGCGACGGCCTGCTCAAGATTGAAATGCACTTCCTGCCCGACGTCTATGTCACCTGCGACATCTGCCACGGCGCGCGCTACAATCGCGAGACGCTCGAGGTGAAGTTCAAGGGCCGCAGCATCGCCGACATCCTCGACATGACGGTCGAGGACGCGGTCGAGTTCTTCAAGGCGGTCCCCGGCATCCGCGACAA
>JANPMU010000084.1:0-10622 GCA_031427095.1 Sphingomonas sp. | reverse complement strand
AGAGCATCCTTGCCTGACCCGGTGTCACGTCGTTCCTTTCGCGCGCCAAACGCAGTACTCTTGGCTTTCGCCGTGCACGCAGCCAAAGCGATTGCGCAAGCGTTTCATCAGGGTGGCCATGATGATTTTAATCTCGATTGTTGCGAGTATCGCCCTGATCGCGGCGATCAAGCCATGACGCGTGCGCCGGTCACCCTGATTGTCGCGCGTGCGCTCAATGGCGTGATCGGTCGCGATGGCGGGCTGCCGTGGCGGCTCCCGGCCGATCTCAAGCGGTTCAAGGCGCTGACCATGGGGACTGTGCTGGTGATGGGCCGCAAGACCTTCGACAGCCTGCCCCGATTGCTCCCCGGCCGCCGCCACATCGTCCTCACCCGCGATCGGGAATGGAGCGTTGAGGGCGTCGAGGTGGTCCACAGTCCCGAGGAGGCATTGGCGTTGGCTGGCGCTGAACCCGTGTCGGTGATCGGCGGAGCGGAGGTGTTCGCGCTGTTCGCGGACCGCATCGACCGGATTGAACTGACCGAAGTCCTCGCCGAGGTCGACGGCGATATCATCATTGGCGACCCGCGCTCGGCGGGCGAGTGGCGCGAGACGGGCTGCGAGGACCATCAGCCCGAAGGCGACCGCCCCGGCTTTCGCTTCGTCAGTCTGGTGCGCGCCTGATCATCGGGTGCGGCTCCGCGCGGTCGCATAAGCCCGGAATCGTTTCATCTGCTCGGCAAGGACCTGGTCGACTGCGGGGGCGAGTGTTTCGGCCCCGCCTTTGGCAAAGCCCGCCGCGCGATAGTTGAGCTTCACCCGCGATCCGCCGGCAATCCGCTCGATTTCGACGAGCATCACGCCGCTGACGGCTTCGAACAGCAGGGGCCCGAGCGCTCCGGTCAGGACCACGCGCTTGCCCGGCTCGACATAGGTCACGCGCATATGCTCGACCCCGCCGCCGTCGGGCAGCCGCTCGCAAAAGCAACCGCCAGGGCTGAGCGAAAGGCGCAGATTGGCGGCGTCGCCCGAATAGCTGTGGCTTGCCGCCCACCATCCGCCGACCTCGCCGAACGCGGCATAAGCGGTTGCGGGAGGAACGACGAGCTGGACCTGGTGGCGAATTTCGAACCCGTGCGCGTCGGCGCTGACCACTTCCGCCAGTGCCGGACTGGCGACGGCGCCCGAACAGGCGGCGATCAGAATCGCAAATCTGTGCATCCACCCCTCCACAATCAGGGGCTCAGTGTAGAGTCTGTTTCAGCTAAACGGAACCGGCCCGCACCAGCGAAGCTGAAACAGTCCCTAGCTTAAGCGGGCGGGCTGTCGAGGATCGCGTCGATCGCGGCCGCGACCTCGTTGACGCTGGCCATGCCGTCGACCGGCCGGACCAGTCCGCGCTCGCGATAATAAGGCAGGATCGGCGCAGTCTTGGCGCGATATTCGGCCATCCGCGTGCGCACCGTGGCTTCATTATCGTCGGGGCGGCGCTTGAACTCGGTCGAGCCGCACATATCGCAAATCCCTTCGACGGCGGGCCGATGGAAGTGATCATGATAGCCGACGCCGCATTTGGCGCAGGAAAAGCGGCCGATGATCCGGTCGACCAGAACTTCCTCGTCGACCTCGAGCTCGATCACGAAATCGAGGCTTCGCTCGCGTTCGGACAAGAGAAGGTCGAGCGCTTCAGCCTGCGCCAGGGTACGCGGGAAGCCATCGAAAATCGCTCCGCGCCCGCGAACCGCGTCGAGCCGCTCGCCGATCAGCGCGCTGACGATCGCGTCCGACACCAGCCCGCCGGTGTCCATCACCGCCTTGGCGCGAAGCCCGACCGGGGTTCCGGCGGCGACCGCTTCGCGAAGCATCTCGCCGGTCGAAAGCTGGACCATCCCGCGAAGCTTCTGCAGCCGCATCGCCTGGGTGCCCTTGCCCGCCCCCGGGGGTCCGAGGAGAATCAGGTTCTTTTGCATGTTCCGCGCTCCGACGAATTGCCGTTCACCTGCGCCGCCCGCCCTTGAGCTTCGCCTTCTTGATCAGATCGCCATATTGATGCGCGATCAAATGGCTCTGGATCTGGCTGACCGTATCCATCGTCACGTTGACGACGATCAGCAGGCTGGTCCCGCCAAGGTAGAATGGCACACCCGCCTGGCTGAACAGGATCTCGGGGATCAGGCAGATCAGCACCAGATAGGCCGCGCCGACCACGGTGATGCGATTGAGCAGATAATCGAAGTAGAGCTCGGTCGCCTTGCCCGGGCGGATGCCGGGAATGAAGCCGCCGTTGCGCTTGAGATTTTCCGCCGTCTCTTCCGAATTAAACTGCACCGCAGTGTAGAAGAAGCAGAAGAACACGATGCCCGCCCCGTACAGCATCAGATAGAGCGGCGAGCCATGCTGAAGCAGCGTCGACATGGTGATCAGCAAATCGCCAGACGCACTGTCGCCCGCGGTCCGCGCGCCGGCCATCTGCAGCACCGTCAGCGGCATCAGCAACAGCGACGACGCGAAGATCGGCGGGATCACGCCTGCGGTGTTGATCTTCAACGGCAGGTGGCTGCGCTCCTGCTGCATCGCCCCGCGCGCGGTCTGGCGCTTGGGATATTGGATCAGCACGCGCCGCTGCGCCCGCTCCATGAAGCAGATGAACAGGACCAGCGCGGCGACCATGATGACCACCCCGACGATCATCAACGGGTTCATCGTGCCGGTGCGACCGCCCTCGAACAATTGGGCGAGCGCGCGCGGAAGCTGCGCGACGATCCCGGCCATGATGATCAGCGAAACCCCATTGCCGATCCCGCGGCTGGTGATCTGTTCGCCGATCCACATCAGGAACAATGTCCCCCCGACCAGGCTGATCGTCGCCGAAACGCGGAACAGCATGCCCGGATCAACCACCGCGCTGATCGCCTGGTTGGCGCCAAGGCTTTCAAGCCCGACGGCAATGAAATAGCCCTGGATCGTGGTCAGCAGGACGGTCAGATAGCGGGTGTATTGGTTGAGCTTCTTGCGCCCGACCTCGCCTTCCTTCTTGAGCATTTGCCACGGGCCGTAGAGGGTGGCGGTAAGCTGGACCACGATCGAGGCGGTGATGTAGGGCATCACACCAAGCGCGATGACGCTCATCCGCTCGAGTGATCCGCCCGAAAAGGTGTTGAAGAAATCGAGCACGCCGCCGCGCTGGGTGTCGAACAATGCCGCCATCGCGCGCGGGTCGATGCCCGGCATCGGCACGAACGACAGCAAGCGAAACAGGATCAACGCGCCAAGCGTGAACCACAGTCGCTTCTTGAGCTCGGTCGCCTTGGAGAAGCTCGCCAGGCTGATGTTGGAGGCGAGTTGTTCGGCTGCGGATGCCATCGATTATCCTGTGAAAAATGACGGGCGACGCGGGACAGAATATGTCCCCCGCCGCCCGCTATAATGGCTCTGGTACGCTTGTCTAAGCCCCTCGCCGAAATGGTTGCGCTCAGGCCTACTTCGCCAGGCTTTTCGCTTTGTTGGTGGCGATGCGCTCGAGGCGGACCTTGCCCTTTTTGGCGGCGGCCTTCTCGGCGGCGCTGACGGTCACGATGATCTCGACCTTGCCGCCAGCCTTTTCGACCGCTTCCAGTGCGCCCTTCGACGCGCCGGCGACCTTGAAGCTGACCTTGGCGGTCAATTCGCCCTTGCCGAGCAGCCGAACCCCGTCCCTGCCGCCACGCGCCAGGCCAGCGGCCTTCAGCGCGTCATGGTCGAGCGTGCCCGTGCCCTCGAGCTTGCCGGCGTCGATCATCTTCTGGATCGCGCCCAAATTCACCTCGGCATAATCCTTGGCGAAGATATTGTTGAAGCCGCGCTTCGGCAGTCGCATGTGGAGCGGCATCTGGCCGCCCTCGAAGCCCTTGATCGAGACGCCCGAGCGGCTCTTCTGGCCCTTCTGGCCGCGCCCGGCGGTCTTGCCGAGCCCCGAACCGATACCCCGGCCAACGCGAACGCGGCTCTTGCGGGCACCAGGGTTGTCGCGGATTTCATTGAGTTTCATGTCGTTGCACTCGCTTTCGCTTATTTCGCGCTATTAATGAGGAAGAGCCCTGACCCTACCCTCTCCCGCTTGCGCGAGAGGATAGGGTCAGGGTCTGTTTTCTTACCCTTCGACCGTGACCAGATGCGCGACCTTGCGCACTTGGCCCATCACTTCGGGGGTCGCTTCGCACTCGACCGTGCGGTGCATCTTGTTGAGGCCGAGGCCGACCAGCGTTGCCCGCTGGGTCTTGTCACGCCGGATCGGCGATCCGGTCTGGGTAATCCTGATCTTCGCCATTTCGCTTACTCCACGATCGCTTCGGCAACCGCTTCGGCCTCGACGCCACCCATGCCGCTGCGGCCAAGCAGGTCGGAGACCTTCTTGCCACGGCGTTGAGCGACCGAGCGCGGGCTGGTCTGTTCCTTGAGCGCCTCGAAGGTCGCCCGGATCATGTTGTACGGGTTCGACGTGCCGACCGACTTGGTCACCACATCGGCCACGCCAAGGCTTTCGAACACGGCGCGCATCGGACCGCCGGCGATGATCCCGGTTCCCGATGGAGCCGAGCGAACAGTCACCTTGCCGGCGCCGAAGTGGCCCTTGCCGTCATGGTGGAGCGTTCGGCCGTCGCGCAGCGGAACACGGATCATCGACTTCTTGGCCGCAGCGGTCGCCTTGGAGATCGCTTCGGGCACTTCGCGTGCCTTGCCATGGCCGAAACCGGAGCGACCCTTGCCGTCGCCGACCACGACCAGAGCCGCAAAGCCGAAGCGCTTGCCGCCCTTCACGGTCTTGGAGACGCGGTTGATGTGGACCAGTTTCTCGATCAGTTCCTCGCCGCCGTCATCGCGCGGCGCGCCGCCACGGCGATCGTCACGACGACCTCCGCCGCTGCGATTGCCGCCACGGCCGCCGCCACCACCGCCGGGACCACCACCGCGACCACCGCGACCCCGCGGGGGACCACGATTCTCACTCGGGGCCGGAGCCGCTTCGGGGGCTGCCGCAGCAGGGGCCGCAGCTTCGGGAGCCGCCACTGCCGGAGCAGGGGCCGCTTCGGGAGCGGGGGCCGCTTCAGGAGCGGGAGCGGGAGCAGGCGCTTCCGCAGCCTGCGGGGTTTCGTTCTCGTCAGCCATTTAGAACTCCAGTCCGCCTTCGCGAGCGGCATCGGCGAGGGCTTTCACCCGGCCATGAAACAGGAAGCCACCGCGGTCGAACACGACCCGGCTGACGCCCGCCAGCTTGGCGCGTTCGGCGAGCGATTTGCCCACCGCAATCGCGGCATCGCGGGTTGCGCCGGTTGAGCTGCGCATGTCCTTTTCCAGGCTCGACGCGGACGCCAGCGTACGGCCGGCGGTATCGTCGATGACCTGGGCATAGATATGCCGACCCGAACGGTGAACCGACAGACGCGGCTTGCCCGAGGCACGAGCGCGAAGCGCGGTACGAACCCGGCGCCGACGCTGATCGAAGAGAGAGAGTTTCGCCATGGCTTACTTCTTCTTGCCTTCTTTGCGGTAAATGACTTCGCCGCGATATTTGATGCCCTTGCCCTTGTACGGCTCGGGCTTGCGCCAGCGACGGATTTCGGCAGCGACCTGGCCGACCTTCTGGCGATCGATCCCGCTGATCTCGACCGTGTTGGGGTCGGGGGTCTTGATGTCGATGCCGTCCGGAACGGCATAATTGACGTCGTGGCTATAGCCGAGCTGCAGGCGCAGATTGCGGCCCTGCGACGCGGCGCGATAGCCGACACCGGTGATCTCGAGCACCTTGGAGAAACCCACGGTCACTCCGGTGACCAGATTCTGCACCAATGTCCGCTGCATCCCCCACGCCGAACGCGCGCGCTGGGTCGCGCCGACCGGCTTCACGCTGATCGCGTCGTCGCCAATGTCGTAGGTGACATCGTCGAGCATCGCCATCGCCAGCGAGCCCTTGGGCCCCTTGACGGTCAGGGTACCGCTGTCGACCGCAGCGCTGACGCCGCTGGGCATGGTCACGGGTTTCTTGCCGATACGAGACATATCAGAACACCTCCGCCAGCACTTCGCCGCCGACATTCTGTTCGCGCGCCTCGGCATCGGACAGAACGCCACGAGGCGTCGAAACAATGGTCATGCCAAGCCCGTTGCGGATCCGCGGCAATTCCTGCGCGCCCGAATAGACCCGGCGACCGGGCTTCGACACGCGCGCCAGATGCTGGATCGCCGGTTGGCCTTCAAAATATTTAAGCTCGATGCGCAGGCCCTTCTGGCCCGACACCGGCTCTTCGGTATAGCCGCGGATATAGCCTTCGCGTTGCAGCACGTCGAGGACGTGACTGCGCAGCTTGGACGCCGGCGTCAGGATCGAATCCTTGCGCGCCTGCTGGCCATTGCGGATGCGGGTGAGCATGTCACCCAGTGGATCGGTCAACGCCATCTGCTAACCCTTACCAGCTCGACTTAGTGAGACCGGGAATCAGGCCTTTGTTGCCCATTTCCCGAAGCATGATCCGCGACAAGCGGAACTTGCGATAAAAACCGCGCGACCGACCGGTCAGTTCGCACCGGTTGCGGATGCGGGTCGGATTGCCGTTGCGCGGCACTTCCGCAAGCTTCAAGCGCGCGATCAAGCGCTCAGTGTCGTCCTTCGAACGATCCGCGGCAATCGCCTTCAGCTTCGCAATTTTGGGTGCGTGCTTCAGGACCAGCTTGCGCCGCCGCTCGTTCTTGTTGATCGAACTCAGTTTCGCCATGACTTAAGTTCTTCCTTTATCTCTCTCGAGGCGGGCCTTCAGGCCGCCTGCTGCGCCTCGGATTCCACCTTCGGGAAGGGGAAGTTGAACAAGCGCAGCAATTCGCGCGCTTCGTCATCCGTCCTCGCGGTGGTGGTGATGATGACATCCATGCCGCGGACCTGATCGATCCGGTCATAGTTGATCTCTGGAAACACGATCTGCTCTTTCAAGCCCATCGCATAATTGCCGCGACCGTCGAACGACTTCGGATTGAGACCGCGAAAATCGCGAACCCGCGGCAGCGCGATCGTCACCAGCCGGTCGAGAAATTCGAACATCCGCTCGCGGCGAAGCGTGACCTTGCAGCCGATCGGCATGCCTTCGCGCAGCTTGAACTGGGCGATCGACTTCTTGGCCTTGGTGACCACCGGCTTCTGACCCGCGATCAATTCCATCTCGGCGGCGGCGGCTTCGACCTTCTTCTTGTCCTGGGTGGCGTCACCGACACCCATGTTGATGACGATCTTGTCGAGGCGCGGAACCTCCATCACGTTCTTATACCCGAACTTTTCGATCATCGCCTTGACGATCCGCTCGTCATAGTCGCGCCCCATGCGGGTGCTCTTGACCTTGAGTTCGGACACGGCTTTCTTGGTCTTGGCCTCAGCCATCGATCTTCTCCCCGGACCGCACGGCAATGCGGACCTTCTTGTCGCCGACCATCTCGAACCGGACGCGCGACGGCTTGCCGGTCTTGGGATCGGCAATCGCGACCTTGGACACGTGCATCGCCGCTTCCTTGCGCTCCAGCCCGCCCTGCGGGTTGGTCTGGCTTGGCTTGCGGTGACGCGTGGCGATGTTCACGCCCGACACGACGACCTTGCCGTCTTTCGGCATCGACTGGACGACTTCACCGGTCTTGCCCTTGTCGCGGCCCGACAGGACCACCACCGTGTCACCCTTGCGGATCTTTTGCGCCGACATCACAGCACCTCCGGAGCGAGGCTGATGATCTTCATATGCTTGCGCGCACGAAGCTCGCGGACGACCGGGCCAAAGATACGGGTGCCGATCGGCTCCTCGTTCTTGTTGACCAGCACCGCCGCGTTGGAATCAAACCGGATCACCGAACCGTCGGCCCGGCGGATATCCTTCGCGGTACGAACGATCACCGCACGGTGAACGTCGCCCTTCTTGACCTTGCCGCGCGGCGCCGCTTCCTTGACGGATACGACGATGATGTCGCCGACGCCGGCAACCCGGCGCTTCGACCCACCCAGCACCTTGATGCACTGGACGCGCTTGGCACCGCTATTGTCGGCAACCTCAAGGTTGGACTGCATCTGGATCATGGTTCGATCCTACCTTTCAAATCGCTCAGGCTTCGACCGGCGCAGGCGTGTCGGCGTTGGCCGGCTTGCCCTTGGCGGTCTTGGCGGTCTTGTCGGTCGTCTTGTCGGCATTCGCCGCCTTGTCCGCCTTCGCGGGCGTGGCGTCCGCAGCATCGGCGGGGCGAGCCGCCCCGAGGCGATCGAGTACCGTCCAATTCTTCTTCTTCGAAATCGGTGGGCACTCTTCGATGCGAACCTGCTCACCTGTCCGATAGGCATTGCCTTCGTCGTGAGCGTGATATTTCTTCGAAAGCCGGATGATCTTGCCGTACAGCGGGTGCTTCACCCGCCGCTCGACACGAACCACCACGGTCTTTTCAGGCTTGTCGGACACCACGGTGCCGGTAAGGACGCGCTTGGGCATGGTTTCTTCCTTATGCCTTGGCCGGAACGGCGCGAGCGCGCCCCGATTTTTCGGCCGCATCCGCGGCCCGGGCGGTCTGCAGCGTATGGATCCTGGCGATGGTGCGGCGCACCACGCGAACCCGCGACGGTTTCTCAAGCTGGTTGGTGGCGGCCTGGAAACGCAGGTTGAACTGTTCGCGCTTGAGCTCGGACAGCTGGGTTTGCAGCTGATCGTCGCTATTCGCCTTGAGGTCGGAAATCACAGACATCTTACTTGTCCTCGGCAAGCGATTCGCCAAGGCGGGCAACCACCTTGACCTTGATCGGCAGCTTCTCCGCGGCGCGCTCGAAAGCGACCTTAGCGAGATGCCCCGGAACCCCGTCAAGCTCGAACAGGATGCGGCCGGGCTTGACCCGCGCAACCCAGAATTCAGGGCTGCCCTTGCCCTTGCCCATGCGGACTTCGGCCGGCTTCGACGACACCGGCACGTCGGGGAAGATGCGGATCCACAACCGCCCCTGGCGCTTGATGTGACGCGTGATCGCGCGGCGAGCTGCTTCGATCTGGCGCGCGGTGATCCGCTCCGGGGCCATCGCTTTCAAGCCGAACGAGCCGAAGTTGAGCTCGGTCCCGCCCTTGGCATTGCCATGGATGCGGCCCTTGAAGGCCTTGCGGAACTTGGTGCGTTTGGGTTGCAGCATCTGCTTAGTTCCTTAGCGGCGATCGTCGCGCGCGGGGCGCACGCCGGAAGTCTGGGCTTCCATCATCAACCGGTCCTGGGCGAGCGGGTCATGACCCAATATCTCGCCCTTGAAGACCCACACCTTGACCCCGCACACACCGTAAGCGGTATGCGCCTGGGCTTCGGCATAATCGACGTTGCCGCGCAGCGTGTGCAGCGGAACGCGGCCTTCGCGATACCATTCGGTCCGCGCGATTTCGGCGCCGCCGAGACGGCCGGCGCAGGTGATGCGGATGCCCTCGGCGCCAAGCCGCAGCGCCGACTGGACCGCGCGCTTCATCGCGCGGCGAAAGGCGATACGACGCTCAAGTTGATCGGCGACACCCTGCGCGACCAGCCGCGCATCGATTTCCGGCTTGCGGATCTCGACGATGTTGAGGCTGACTTCCGAGGTCGTCATCTTGCCAATCGACTTCTTCAATTTCTCGATGTCGCTGCCCTTCTTGCCGATGATCACACCGGGGCGTGCGGCATAGATGCTGATCCGACAAAGCTTGGCCGGACGCTCGATGACGACCTTGGAGATCGCCGCCTGCGGCAACGTCTTGATGATCCACTGACGGATCTTGAGATCCTCGAGCAGCAGACGGCCGTAATCCTGGCCTTCGGCGAACCAGCGGCTGTCCCAGGTACGGTTGATCTGGAGCCGAAGCCCGACCGGATTGCTCTTCTGACCCATTATGCTTCTTCCTGCTCGCGGACGACGACGCGGATGCGGCTGAACGGCTTGACGATCCGGCTCGACCGGCCACGCGCCCGGGTGGCGAAACGCTTCAGCGAGATCGACTTGCCGACGCTCGCCTCGGTCACCACCAAAGCGTCGACATCGAGGTTATGGTTGTTCTCGGCGTTGGCGATGGCCGAAGCCAGCACCTTGCGCACATCGTCGGCCATTCCCTTGGTCGAGAAGGATAATATGTTGAGCGCGTCACCGACCTTGCGGCCGCGGATCAGTTGCGCAACCAGGTTGAGCTTCTGCGCCGACCCACGAATGGTATCGCCGACCGCGAGCGCTTCCTTGTCGCCGACCCGGCGCGGGGATTTTTCCTTGGACATCAGCGCTTGCCCTTCTTGTCGGACGCATGGCCCGGGAAGAAACGCGTGGGAGCAAACTCGCCAAGCTTCATTCCGACCATATCTTCATTGACCGACACCGGCACGAACTTGCGGCCGTTGTAGACGTTGAAGGTCAGACCGACGAACTGCGGCAGGATGGTCGAACGGCGCGACCAGGTCTTGATCGGTGCGCGCTTGCTCGCGTCCTGTGCGGCTTCGGCCTTCTTCAGCAGCGAAAGCTCGACGAACGGGCCTTTCCAGATGGAACGGGCCATAGCTTAACCCTTCTTCTTCGCGTGACGCGACTTGATGATGAATTTGTCGGTCGACTTGTTGTGACGAGTGCGAGCACCCTTGGTCGGCTTGCCCCACGG
>JANPMU010000083.1:0-5568 GCA_031427095.1 Sphingomonas sp. | reverse complement strand
TACGCGTTGCAGGAAACGCGCAAACCGCCGATCGACCTGCTCCGCACCTACCGTGTGCCGATGGCGGTCGCGACCGATTGCAACCCGGGGACTTCGCCGCTGCTGTCGCCGACGCTGGCGCTCAACATGGCCTGCACCTTGTTCGGACTGACCCCGGCCGAAGCCTTGGCCGGAATGACCATCAACGCGGCCAAAGCACTCGGGCTCGAAGCCGAAACCGGGAGCATCGCGCCGGGCAAGGCCGCCGACCTCGCGGTGTGGCGGATCGACCATCCCGCCGAGCTCTCCTACTGGATCGGCATGCCGGGGCCGGAGCGACGGATTTTTGCGGGGGTGGACTGTGAAATGAGCGCAGATTGACCGACCGACGCGACAATAGCCGCCACATCAAGGCGCGGCGGGGCAGCGAGATCGTGGCCAAAAGCTGGACCACCGAGGCGGCGGTGCGGATGCTGATGAACAACCTCGATGACGAGGTCGCCGAGGATCCGCAGAGCCTGGTCGTTTACGGCGGGATTGGCCGCGCGGCGCGCAATTGGGAATGCTACGACAAGATCGTCGAGACGCTCGAACGGTTGGAGCAGGACGAGACGTTGTTGGTCCAGTCGGGCAAGCCGGTGGGCGTGTTCAAGACCCATGCCGACGCCCCGCGCGTGCTCATCGCCAACTCCAACCTCGTGCCGAAGTGGGCGACGTGGGAGAAGTTCAATGAACTCGATCGCCTCGGCCTGATGATGTACGGCCAGATGACCGCAGGGTCGTGGATCTACATCGGCACCCAGGGCATCGTCCAGGGCACGTTCGAGACCTTCGCCGAAATGGGCCGCCAGCATTATAATGGCGACCTTGCGGGCAAGTGGATATTGACCGCTGGCCTCGGCGGGATGGGCGGCGCGCAACCGCTCGCGGCGGTGATGGCCGGGGCGCATTGCATCGCGGTCGAAGTGCAGGAATCGAGCATCGAGAAACGCCTCGCCACCCGCTATCTCGACCATCGAGCGACCAGCATCGACGAGGCGCTCGCGATCATTGCACGCGCCACCGAACCTACGTCGGTCGGCTTGCTCGGCAACGCTGCCGAGATTCTGCCCGAAATGGTCGCGCGCAATATTCGCCCCGACGCGGTCACCGACCAGACCAGCGCGCACGACCCCGCCAACGGCTATTGCCCGGCCGGCTGGAGCGTCGCCCGATGGCAAGCCGCGCGCGAGAGTGATCCGCAGGGGGTCGCCGCCGCCGCCCGCGCCTCGATCGCGGTCCATGTCGAAGCGATGCTCGCGTTCGACAAAATGGGCGTGCCGACCTTCGATTATGGCAACAACATCCGCCAGGAAGCGCTCGACGCCGGGGTTGCCCAGGCGTTCGACTTCCCCGGCTTCGTGCCCGCTTACGTGCGCCCCTTGTTCTGCCGCGGCATCGGCCCGTTCCGCTGGGTCGCATTGTCGGGGAACCCTGAGGACATTTACCGCACCGACCAGCGGGTCAAGGAGCTGATCCCCGACGATCCGCAGCTCCACCGCTGGCTCGACATGGCGCGCGAGCGGATTGCCTTCCAGGGCCTCCCCGCGCGGATCTGCTGGGTCGGGCTGGGGCAGCGCCACCGCTTGGGCCTCGCGTTCAACGAAATGGTCCGCAACGGCGAAGTCTCGGCCCCGATCGTCATCGGCCGCGACCACCTCGACAGCGGCAGCGTCGCCAGTCCCAACCGCGAAACCGAGGCGATGAAGGACGGCAGCGACGCGGTCAGCGACTGGCCCTTGCTCAACGCCCTCCTCAACACCGCGTCGGGCGCGACCTGGGTGTCGCTCCACCACGGCGGCGGGGTCGGCATGGGCTATTCGCAGCACGCCGGCATGGTCATCGTCGCCGACGGGACGGACGACGCCGCGCGGCGACTGGAGCGGGTATTGTGGAACGACCCGGCGACAGGCGTGATGCGTCATGCGGATGCGGGATATGACGAGGCGGTGGAATGCGCGAAAGAGCAGAGACTCGACCTGCCGATGATTGGGTAAGCGACCACGATCGAAGGTGATGCAAGCCCAGCGCCTAGCTCAGACATCGCCGTATAAGCAAAGCTTTACATGGTCGCCTTTCGGCACCGGTCGTAGCACCCGGCAGGCCTGCACTTTACGGAGGTAGTCGATCAGTGCGCGTTCGCCGCCGGATTTGCCGGGATTGAATTGAGCGTCATGCCCGCTCGGAAATAGAATCCGCTCGATGAGATCTTCCCGACGCCCTTCGCGATGCGCTGCCCCCAAAAGGATCGAAGCGACTTTAAGATCCGGAGACTGCCTCAACTCATCGTAGATCAGGCCGACAAAGAACCGGCCACCGGAGCGATACAGTGTGACTGCGTTGATCCTTCCTTTGCGCTGTTCCCGATCGGCATGCGCGATTTCTTCGGACGTTCGACGCGCCCACCGGTTCCTCGCCGCGCCTAGCGCCGAGTAGAATGGCGTCATCCCATAACCGAAGCCCCCTCCAGCAGATTGGATGTTCCCCTGGGCCAGCCGATCCTGTTCTTCTTTCGGGATGGCGCCGTTCGGGGAGGCTCCTTTTGCGAGGAGGAAGTTCACTGCATCTATATCATTGCTCGCCGCCGCCCATGTCAGCGATTGATGTGCGCCCGGATTGGAGAAGTTCATGCCATGAGCAAACAGCCAGCGAGCGCGAAATATCTTGCCTGCTTTGTCGTCATTCTGATTGAACACGGCTTCGAGCGGCGAGCCTAGCCACGAGCGCTTGTCGGGATAGGCATCGAATGCCCGGCCATTGATGTCCGCTCCGGCGCGCAGGAGCGTTTCGGCATTACCCCATTTCGCGCGTTTCAAAGCACTTAAGAAAGCGGAGGTTATTGCGTCGCGCGAAGTTGGAGAGCGGGCAGCGAAATCCTTCAATGCTTCTGCCAAATCCGCCTTCGTGCCGTTCTCCGCAATTCGAACTAGCACGAGGGGTTCGGCCGGGCAGCGGGGGTCGCGTTGATCTGCGTCACGATACCCCTTGCCGTACCGCTCTTCACAATATGTCGAGGGCCTGCACCCGGAGACTTTCTGAAAGCGCGGGTCGGCGGCAAGCGTCCGATTGTAGGTTTCCATCCTGTCTGCGGCCGCGTTGGAAAAGCTGTGGCTTCCGCAGGCATCGGGCATGTCGGATACGAACGTGCCGCCACGACTCTCTAAGCGATAATTGCCAGATGGACAGAAAACGCCCGACACGTCGCCCGATGTGAATCCATACACGGTGAAGGGCCTTAGATCGCCTTTGGCAATATTGGCTTTTGCTGCTCCGGCGGGGTCGTCGAGCGCGATGGTCTTGCAGGCGGCGATTTGCGGGAAGCCGTTGGGGTTGAGCGAGCCGGCCTGTTGACCAAGCGGCTGACCCCATTGCCCACGCGCACCGGCGTCGGTCTGGGCAGATGACAGCGAGCCGACGATGCCCGCTATGACAAGCGCGGCAGTCGCCAGCAGCGCCGCCATCAAACCCTTGGACTTACACATCTATCAATCCTCGCTAGCCCTTATCGACGTGGCAGAGTTAAGGATTGACGAATGTTCCTTGCTACCGATCGCTCATTTAGCGGCAGCGGATATTGCCGCTGGGCCGTCGCGAGCGTTACACACCCGCCATGCGCACCCGCCTCAGTATCTGCGCGCACAAGGTCCGCTACCCCACGGGTCACGCCGCGCACGCCGCCGCCGCCGCCGCCACCATCGTGCTCCGCCCCTACCGCTGCGACCGTTGCCGGCGGTTCCACCTCACCAGCCGCACCAAAGGCAAGCGCGTGCCGCGACCGATCGCGCCGGAGTAAAAACCAACTGTTCCCCGGCGAAGGCGGGGGCCCAGAATTTCTTTTTCGATGGACCCCGGCCTTCGCCGGGGCACAAAGAAGCGCCAAGATCATCCTCACCCCCGGCACCGTCACCCTCGCCACCTTGCGCGATCTGTGGTCCGGCGCCCCAGCACGCCTCGACGATGCTGCGCTCACCCGCATCGACGCCGCCGCCGCTTCGGTCGACCGCATCGTCGCGTCGGCCAAGACCGTCTACGGGGTCAACACCGGCTTCGGCCTGCTCGCGCAGACCCTCATCCCGCGCGATCGCCTCGCCGAACTTCAGCGCAACCTGATCCTGTCGCACAGTTGCGGGCTCGGCGATCCGCTCCCGCGCGGCACCGTCCGGCTGATGATCGGCTTGAAGCTGATCGGCCTCGGCCGCGGCCATTCGGGGGTTCGCCGCACGGTCATCGACGCGCTCCAGGCCCTGCTCGACGCCGACGCGATGCCGGTCATCCCGAGCCAGGGCAGCGTCGGCGCATCGGGCGACCTTGCCCCGCTCGCGCACCTCATCGCCGCGCTGATGGGCGAGGGCCGCATCGACTGTGCCGGCGAGACGATGCCCGCCGCCCAGGCCTTGCGACAGCTCGGCCGCGACCCGCTGATCCTTGGTCCCAAGGAAGGCCTCGCGCTGATCAACGGCACTCAATTTTCGACCGCTATCGCGCTCGACGCTCTGTTCCTCGGCGAGCGCGTCTTCTCGGCGGCGATCGGGGCCGGCGCGATGGCGGTCGAGGCGTTGAAGGGCAGCGCTCATCCGTTCGACGCGCGCCTCCACGCGCTTCGCGGCCAGCCCGGCCAGATCGCCGTCGCCGCGCTGATCCGCGACCTGCTCGACGGCAGCCAGATCGTCATCAGCCACCATGATTGCGGCCGGGTCCAGGACCCCTACAGCTTTCGCTGCCAGCCGCAGGTGATGGGCGCGTCGCTCGATCTGCTGACAAACGCCGCGCGCACCCTGACGATCGAGGCCAATGCCGTCACCGACAATCCGATCCTGTTTCCCGGGTCGGATGAAGCCATTTCGGGCGGCAATTTCCACGCCCAGCCGGTCGCTTTCGCCGCCGACATCATTGCCATGGCGCTGTGCGAAGTCGGCTCTTTGTCGGAACGCCGCACCGCGGTCCTGGTCGACCCCAAGATGAGCGCGCTCCCCGCCTTCCTGACCGACGACGGCGGGGTCAATTCGGGGCTGATGATCCCGCAAGTCACCGCCGCCGCTCTGGTCAGCGAGAATAAGAGCCTGGCCTTCCCCGCCAGCGTCGATTCGATTCCCACTTCAGCCGGGCAGGAAGACCATGTCAGCATGGCGCCGATAGCTGCGCGCAAAGCGGTCACGATCGTCCGCAACACCGCCGGGGTGATCGCGGTGGAGTTGATCGCCGCCGCCCAGGGCATCGATTATCACGCGCCGTTGAAGACCTCGGAAAAGCTCCGGTCACTCCACGCCAAAATCCGGACCCTGACCCCCCACCTCCACACCGACCGCTATTGGGCGGACGAAATGGCGGCGCTGCAGGCCGCAGTGCTGGCAGGGGAGATGGCGGACGCAGCGATTCTGTGCGGCGAGTGAAGCAGTGCCGCAAGCGGGAGCGCGGCGTTTGTCGCACCCCCGCAGCGGATGGTATTACTCGCCCATCGATTTGAGATAATCGCCTGCGGTCATCGGTCCGCGGGTGAAGGTGTCGGTGTGGCTCGAGATGTATTTGCGAAGCTCGAGCCCGCCGCGCGCG
>JANPMU010000082.1:0-1711 GCA_031427095.1 Sphingomonas sp. | reverse complement strand
AATCAACTTGTTCCGGCATTCATCGCATGACTCCAACGACTCGGCGATGAATGCTTGTCGTTTCGCCCCTTTGTCTTATGTGCAGTGCAGCATTTCTAAACAGCGAGTGAGCCCCCGCATGGCGCGGCCGGGCTCCAGGGCAAGACGGACGATCCTCCACCACGCGATCCCGAGCTTCGAACATGGAGCCCGCGCGCGCTGGACAATCGGCCGCACGAACAGAGACCAACTTGACCCGTTTCATCGGAGCCGGCGGCATGTCCGCTTTGGCCGCGATCGCCATATTGGGGCTCGGCGGATCGACCGAAGCCTTCGCGCAGGTTCAGATGACCCTGCCGGTGGTCCAGCAAACCCTCGACCGCATTCCCCCGGCCTTGGCCGATGCGGTGTCCGCGATCATACCGGCGCCCGCCATCCCGTTGAGTGCTTTGGTCGATGCCAATTCGGCCGGTGCGGCGCTCGACGAGCAGCAAAGCTGCCTTGCCACTGCAGTCTATTTCGAAAGCAATGGCGAGCCGCTCGAGGGCCAGCTGGCGGTTGCCCAGGTGGTCATCAACCGCGCTGCCTCGGGCCGCTACCCCGCGTCGCTGTGCGCGGTGGTCAAGCAGAAGGCGCAATTCTCGTTTGTGCGCTCGGGCCGCTTCCCGCACGTCGACCCGGGTTGCGACGGTTGGCGCAAAGCGCAGGCGATCGCGCGCATCGCTTCGGCCCGGCTGGCCAAGTCCTTGTCGGCGGATGTCCTGTGGTATCACGCCAATTACGTCACCCCGTCATGGCGGTTGAACCTCAAAAAGGTCGATCGGATCGGCGCTCATATTTTTTATCGGGCGTAAATCGCCTCAAGATCCGCCGCGTGTCGCAGCATAGCCTCCATTCGTCGTTAACCATGGATAATGGGGATTCGCAGCGACTCCGGAATGCGCGACTATGGTCTTCGAACAAAACGGATTTTTCGATCCGCTAGTGGGGGAGGCTCGCGATGCTGAAGATCCTGATCGTCGAAGACGACGCCCAGCTCGCCACGACTTTAAAATATCTGGTCGAGGATAATCCGCGCTATCGCGTGGTGGCGATCGCCGACGATCTCGCTTCGGCGGTCGCCGCGGTGGAGCAGCACGACCCCGACCTCAGCCTGGTCGACCTGCAACTTGCGCGCGGATCGACCGGGTTCAGCGTCGCCGTCCGGCTCGGCGATTATGACGTGCCGTGCCTGTTCGTCAGCGGCAATCCGCCCAGCTTCCCGATGCCCGATCTGGCGCTTGGCTGCCTGGTCAAGCCGTTCACCGCCGAAGATGTCCACCGCAGCCTGGCGATGGCCGAGGACATGATGCGTGGCCGCGAAACCCTTCGCCCGCGCCTGCCCGACAATCTCACCATATATGATGCGCCGGGCCATGATGACGAACCGGTCATGGCCGGTTTCATCCCCTCGCGCCGCTCGCTGAAAACCCGCATCGAACATTGGATCGCCGGCCACCAGGCGTGACGCCTCACATCACCGCCGACGGTATTTCGCCATAGGATAGCGCCAGATAATGGCCGCCCTCGAGCGGATCGTCCAGACTGAAGTTGCCGATTTTTACGGCGACCATGCCGTCATCCGGCGTCCGGACAAGCAGCCAGCCGCAGTCCAAAAGATCGACCTCCACACTCTCGATATAGCCGCTCGCCGGAGGCGACGGCGGGTTGCCGGTGCCACGGACGAACGTCA
>JANPMU010000081.1:0-4505 GCA_031427095.1 Sphingomonas sp. | reverse complement strand
GAACAGGTTTCAGCCGGAGGCACTGGCCATATCGAAGCCGTGCGCGTCACTTATGATCCACGCCGGGTGAGCTATGCGCAGCTCGCCACGCGCTTTTTGCGCACCGTCGATGCAGTCGATGGCGGCGGGCAATTCTGTGATCGCGGCAGCCATTATCGATCGGCCATGTTCGTCGCCAATCCGGTCGAACGCAAAACCGCCGAGGCCGCGGTCAGCGCCGCCTCCGCGACGCTCAGGCAGCGGGTCGTGACGGCGGTCCTGCCTGCCGCGGCATTCTGGCCGGCCGAGGGCTATCATCAGGATTATTACCAGAAGAATCCGACGCGCTATAAATTCTACCGCTGGAATTGCGGGCGCGAGCAGCGCTTGAAGGCGCTATGGCAACGCTAGCGCTCGCGCCTTCATCCCCGTTTCTCGACCCGGCTTCGGCGCCGCTCTCGCCCGATAAATTTCGTGATCCGGACTGGACCGCGAAGGGCGAGCGGCGGGCATCGGTGACGCTCGGCGCGCTGGAAACCCTGTGGTTCAACACCGGGACCCTGTGCAATCTCGCCTGCACCAGCTGCTACATTGAAAGTTCGCCGACCAATGATGCCCTGGTCTATCTGACGCTGGCCGAAGCCGACCGTTTCCTCGACGCATTGACCGCGCCGGTCGAGATTGGATTCACCGGCGGCGAGCCGTTCATGAACCCCGACATCGTCGCGCTGCTCGACCATTCGCTTGAGCGCGGGCACCGCGTATTGGTGCTGTCGAACGCGATGCGGCCGATGCGGCGGCACGCGCAGGCGATCGTCGCGCTGGCCGAGCGCTTTGCCGGCAAGCTGACGATCCGCGTCAGTCTCGATCATTTCACGCAAGCCGTGCACGAGCAGGAGCGCGGCGCGTTGAGCTGGGATCGGGCAATCGATGGCTTGCGGTGGCTGGCGAGCAGCGGCGTCCCGATCGCTGTCGCCGGGCGCCTGCTTCCAGGTGAAAGCGAGGCTGATTCGCGACGCGGATACGCAACGCTGTTTGCGATGCTCGGGCTTGCGCTCCATGCGGACAATCCGGTCGAGTTGGTCCTGTTCCCCGAGATGGATGCGACCGCCGATATCGCCGAAATCAGCGAGGGCTGCTGGGAACTGCTCGGCCTCACCCCCCAGATCGCGATGTGTGCGTCGAGTCGGATGATCGTCCACCGCAAAGGCGAGCCGACCGCCGAGGTCGCGGCCTGCACCTTGCTGCCGTTCGACGCGCAATTCCTGCTCGGGCCGAGCCTCGCCGAGGCCCGCACCACGGTCGCGCTCAATCACCCGCATTGCGCGCGATTCTGTGTGCTTGGCGGGGCGCGCTGTTCGGGCTGAGCTTATGCTGATCGCGATCGTCCCGACGCTCGACGCCGCCGATCACCTCGGCTCGTGCCTCGCCGCTCTGGGCGACGCCGACGATATCATCGTCGCCGATGGCGGATCGAGCGACTCGACCCTGACCATCGCCCGCGCCGCCGGTGCGCGAATCGTGTCGAGCGCGCGCGGTCGCGGGATCCAGCTCGCGGCGGGTGCCGCCGCCGCCACCGGCGATGCGTTGCTGTTCGTCCACGCCGACACTCGGCTGTCGCCCGGCTGGCGGGCGATCGCCGACGCGCATCTGGCGACTTCGAACGATCCTGCATGCTTCCGCCTCAAGCTCGATGATTCGGCGTGGCAGGCGCGTCTGGTCGAGCAAGCGGTGTGGGCGCGGACCCGGCTGGCCGGGCTGCCTTATGGTGATCAGGGCCTGCTGGTGTCGCGCGCGAGTTATGACGCGGCGGGGGGATTTCGCCCTTTGGTGTTGATGGAGGATGTCGATCTGGTTCGACGCCTCGGCCGTCCGGTGATGCTGGCGGGCGACGCATTGACCTCGGCGGCTCGCTGGCGCCGCGATGGCTGGGCGCGGCGCAGTGCGCGCAACCTTGCCTGCCTGTCGCTGTGGCGGCTGGGGGTCAGCCCGGAGCGGATTGCCAGACTCTACGCCTGAAACACCCGCCGGCAGATCGCATCGAGCCTGGCCATCGCGGCGGGATCGCGCGCGTCGGGCGGGGTCACGATCGCCATGTCGAGAACAATATCGATCGGCGACGGCTCACGCCGTTCGGGCAGAGCCTCGGCCAGCGCGACCAGCATCCGCCCCGCGGTCGCGGCATTGTCGCGGACCCGTGCCATGATCGCCTCGACCTCGATCGGTGCTTCGCCTTCGCGCCAGCAATCATAATCGGTGACCATGGTCATCAGCGCATAAGGCAGCTCGGCTTCCCGCGCGAGGCGCGCTTCGGGCATCGCGGTCATCCCGATCACGTCGCAGCCCCACGACCGGTAGAGATTGCTCTCCGCGCGGGTCGAGAATTGCGGCCCCTCCATCGCCAGATAGGTCGCACCCTGCGACACCTTGGCGCCCGCAGTCCTGGCCGCCGCCACCGCCAGAGCCGTCAGTCGCGGGCAAACCGGGTCGGCGAGCGAGACATGCGCGACAATGCCTTCGCCGAAAAAGCTGTTCACTCGTCCCCGGGTTCGATCGATGAACTGATCGACCGCGACGAATTGCCCCGGTGTGAGCTCCTCGCGCAGCGAGCCGACCGCCGACACCGCGAGAAGATCGGTCGCCCCGGCCCGCTTCAGCACGTCGATATTGGCCCGAGTGTTGAGCGATCCCGGCGCGATGCGATGGCCACGGCCGTGGCGGGGCAAGAAAGCGAATTTACGCCCGGCGATCCGCCCGACTCGAATCTCGTCCGACGGCGCACCCCATGGCGAATCGACCTGGATCCATTGCGCGCCCTCTAGCTGCGCGACATCGTACAGCCCCGACCCGCCAAGCACGCCAATGCAATATTCGCCCATCGTTGCGCGCCTTTCGCGGGCGCACGTTCGCCCCTGCAGGTCATAGCCGCAGAGGAACGCCGGGGGCTAGCGGGATCAGCCCTTGGTCTTGTAACCGCAGATCACGCCCAGAACGAAGGTTGTGAACAGCGCCAGCTGGACTTTCCCAAGGGGATCGGTCCAACCGATATAATGCTGCCCGAACGCTATCAGGGCAATGAACATGACGAGTGCGAGCCCGGTCATGTCTGGTCCTTTCCTTTGCGCTGGAGGTTGACGTCCAGCAGGCGCCAGTCTGACTCACATCGGTTAACAGGCGGTAAACCCTTGCCGCCGCCAGCCCCCGCCGTCATAGGACCGCCACCACCCATCGACCGACGAGGCATGAGATGAAGGCGCGCGTGATGGTTACCCTCAAGCCCGGTGTGCTCGACCCGCAAGGCCGGGCAATTCACCACGCGCTCGAAGGCCTCGGCTTCGGCGGCATCCGCGGGGTTCGCGCCGGCAAGTTGATCGAACTCGATCTTGCCGAGGGCACCAGCGACGACGACATCGAAGCGATGTGCCGAAAATTGCTCGCGAATATGGTGATCGAAAATTTCAAGATCGAGCGCGCGGGCATCTGATCATGCACAGCGCGGTGATCGTCTTCCCCGGATCCAATTGCGACCGCGACCTCGCGGTGGCGATCGCGGCGGTGACTGGCCGTGCCCCGGCGATGGTGTGGCATCGCGATCACGAGCTTCCCGCCAATATCGGGCTGATCGGGATCCCCGGGGGATTCTCCTATGGCGATTATCTTCGCTCGGGCGCGATGGCGGCGCGATCGCCGATCATGCGCGCGGTGATCGAAGCGGCGGCGCGCGGGGTGCCGGTGCTGGGCATTTGCAACGGCTTCCAGGTGCTGACCGAGGCGGGGCTTCTGCCCGGCGCGCTGATGCGCAATGCGGGACTGTCGTTCGTCTGCCGGTCGGTCCCGCTGAGCGTCGACAACAGCCAGAGCATGTTCACCTCGGCCTATCGCCCGGGCGAGGTAATTACGCTTCCGGTCGCGCACCATGACGGCAATTATCAGGCCGACCCCGAGACACTCGACCGGCTCGAAGGCGAAGGCCGGGTCGCGTTCCGCTACACCGGGGAGGTCAATGGTTCGGCGCGCAACATCGCCGGAATCGTCAACCCCAGCGGCAATGTGCTGGGGCTGATGCCCCACCCCGAACGCGCGTTCGAGCCCGCGCATGGCGCGACCGATGGCAGACGCCTGTTCGAAGGCCTGCTCGAAGCGGTCGCGTGAAGTTTGTTTTCGCTTCGCGGGTGCGGCACCGCTACACGTCCCCCGGCACGCGCCCGTAGCTCAGTTGGATAGAGCACGAGCCTTCTAAGCTTGAGGTCGCAGGTTCGAATCCTGCCGGGCGCGCCAGCTTGTCACCGGAGACGATCACCATGACGCCGCGCGAACTGCTGGGAAGTGCGATCATCCCGGGGGGTGGCGGGGAGCTGCGATTGTTCCGGCGCGGACGCGATTTCATGATCGTGCTCGACCGCAACGAGCTGATGAGCAGCCGAATGAGCGGATCGGAGGAAGCGCTGGCGGTGATAAGCTGCGAGCGGCTCGGCCCGCGTGCCGCGCCGCAGCTGCTGATCGGCGGCTATGGCATGGGCTATACG
>JANPMU010000080.1:0-4108 GCA_031427095.1 Sphingomonas sp. | reverse complement strand
GATCGACCGCGCGATCGCGCCCTCGCTATTGCCCCGTCTGGCGCAAGCACTGGTGGGCTGCGAGCTGCGCGGGGATGCGGAGAGCCAGCGTTACGCAGCGATGGATCCGGCAAGCGACGCGGACTGGTCGACCGAATATCTCGCACCTATTCTCGCCATCCGGACGGTGTCAGGCCTCGACGAGGCGATCGCGCATATCGACCATTATGGCACAGGCCATACCGAAGCGATCATCTGCGAGGATCGCGCAGTCGCCGAAGCCTTCCTTAGCCAGGTCGACAGCGCCATCGTCATGTGGAACGCATCGACCCAGTTTGCCGACGGCGGCGAGTTCGGGTTTGGCGGCGAGATCGGAATCGCGACCGGCCGACTCCACGCCCGGGGACCGGTAGGCGCCGAACAGCTGACCATTTTCAAATATCAGGTCCGCGGCACCGGCCAAGCGCGCCCCTGAATACATTGTATCCCAATGGGCCGCATCGACTCTATGTCATTGGCCGAAAGTCATTGGCAGAAAAAGTACCGCCTTGCGCCTTCAGTTGACGACTTGTTGAGGATTTACGGGATAAAGCGGCACGCAGGCCAAAGTTTCGGGTTGACGGTGACCTTAGAGTCAGCGCATTATGGGATCCAATTGAGGGCATGAGTGTGCCGCGATTGTGCGGTCAAGGATTTGAGAATGTTGAACGTCGTTTCCTTGCAGTCCGATTCGCGCGCTGCGGCAGCCGTGTCTGACCGCATGGGCAGCCCCTTCACCATGATCACCACAACCACAATTATTACCGCCATTTTGCGGAGGGGATACGGCTGACCACGGTTTCGACGACCAGAGTTTTCCCGACCCGCTCCCCACCCGGAGAGCGGGTTTTTTAATGCTCGCCGCTCCCCTTCAAGAAAGCGAAACAGACGATGGACCATCACTCTCTCCCGGCAGCGCAGGCCAAACGGTTATGCGTGCTCAAGTTCGGAAGCTCGGTGCTGCGCGTCGAGGGCGATTATGCCGCCGTCGCGCTCGAGGTTTACCGCCACGTGCGCGACGGCGAGAAAGTCGTCGCGGTGGTCTCCGCACTGGCCGGTGAGACCGATGCCTTGCTCAATCAGGGCGCCCGCGTCGGTGGCCATCCCCCGGCTTTGCTGGCACGCGTAGCGCGGGTTGGCGAGCTCCATTCGGCCGCGCTGATGGCCCTGGCGCTCAGCCGGATCGGAATGAGTGCATGCACGATGGATCCGCATGAGATGGGCCTGATGGCCGAAGGCGACCCGCTCGATTCCAACTTGACTGAACTCGACGCTGAGGCGGTGCTGGCGCGGCTCGAATGCCACGACGTGGTCGTCGTCCCCGGCTTTACCGCGGGCCATGCGATCCACGGCGTGGTCACGCTTGGGCGTGGGGGAACCGATCTCAGCGCGGTGTTCTTCGCCGCGCGGCTTGATGCTCACCGGGTCCGGCTGATCAAGGATGTCGATGGAGTCTATGCCGAGGATCCGGCGCTCAACCCGCTGGCCGAACGCTATGCCGAGCTCGGCTATGCCGAAGCTGCGGCGGCGAGCGCCGGCCTGATCCAGCCCAAGGCGATCCACGCCGCCGAGGTCGAAGACGTGCTGATCGAGGTCGCCTCGCTCGGCGCGGGTGAAGCGACCACCATCGCCAATTTGCCGGTCCGCAAGTCTTTGCCTTTGAAGGCCCCGAAATTGCGCGTGGCCCTGCTCGGCTGCGGCACGGTCGGCGCCGGCGTCCTCGCATTCCTGCAGGACCGTCCCGACCTGTTCGAGCTGAACCCGGTATTGGTGCGCCGACCGGACGAGCGCACCGAGCGGGCGCGGTTCACCAGTGATTCCGCAGAAGCGCTGGCGGGGAACCCTGATCTGGTGGTCGAACTGATGGGCGGCGCCGATTATCCCGCCGAGCTGTTGTGCGCGGCGCTGCGCTCGGGCGCGAGCGTGGTGACCGCCAACAAGGTGGCCGTCGCCAAACATTATGACGCGCTTCACGCCTGCGCGCGCGCCGGCGGCGCCTCGCTCGCTTTTTCAGGAGCGGTCGGTGGCGGCGCCCCGATCCTCGAGCTGGTCGCGCGGCTTCGCGACGGCGCAGGTGTCGCGTCGATCCAGGGGGTGATGAACGGTACCGTCAACTTCCTGCTGGGTCGGCTCGAACAGGGTAGCGCATTTGACGAGGCACTGACGGAGGCGCAGTTGCTTGGTTTCGCCGAAGCGGATTCGAGCGCCGACGTTGACGGCCACGACGCAGCTCATAAGCTGTCGCTGCTGGTGCGGGAATCGTTCGGCGTTTCGCTGCCCGCCGAGATGATCAAGCGGCAGTCGCTGCGCACCGTTACGCCGGCTGACATCCGGGCGGCGCTTGGCCGCGGCGAGGTGCTTAAGCAAGTGGGACGCTGCCGCGTCGGGGCCGATGGCCAGGTCGAGGCGCAGGTGCATATCGAAAGCCTGCCTGCAGCGCACCCGCTGGCCGGCGCGCGCGACGAGGAGAACCGGTTTGTGATCACCGACGCGGATGGCGAGGTTCATGAAGTCTTTGGCAAGGGCGCCGGACGCTGGCCGACGGCTGCTGCGGTATTCGCAGATGTGATGGACCTGCAGCGCGCCTCGCCTGGTCGCACAAGAGCAGCGCTGGCGGTGGCCGAAGCCATGCCGCTGCGCCTGAGCGCCTGACGATCGTGGTGATCAGACAAGCATGCGCAAGCGCTCCGGCGAGCATCGGCAATGTCGGTCCGGGATTTGATATTCTGGGCCAGGCCTTCGACGCCGCGCGCGACACGGTGGTCGCGGTTCGAGAAGATGCGCCAGGCGTTAGGCTGGGCGCGGTTTCGGGCCTGGTCGCTTCGTTGCCGGGTACGCCCGCAGGCAACACCGCACTCGCGGCCGCCGCAGCGGTCCTGAAGGCGGCCAATGCCCACTTCGGAGTGCGACTGTCGATCGACAAGGGCGTGCCTTTGGCCGCAGGCATGGGCGGGTCGGCGGCCTCCGCAGTCGCCGGGGCGGTGGCCACCAACGCGCTCCTCGGAGCGCCCTTTTCGGAACAAGAGCTGTTTCTGTTCGCGCTTGAGGGGGAGCGGGTCGCGTCCGATCCGCCGCATTGGGACAATGTCATGGCGAGCTTGCTCGGCGGGCTCGTGCTGGCCGCCCGGCTGACGCCTCCGTCGCTGGCGCGGCTGCCGACGCCGGTCGGCGTGACCTCGATCCTGCTCCATCCCGCGGTCAGGATCGAGACCCGGGCGGCGCGCCGGATTCTGTCCCGGCAGGTGCCGCTGGAGGTGGTGGTCGAGCATTCGCGCAGGATCGCGGCGTTCGCCGCCGGCTGCGCGGTCGGCGACCTCGATCTGATTCGGGCGGGCCTCGAGGATGTGCTGGTCGAGCCCCAGCGTGAACATCTCCTGCCGGTCTTGCCGATGGTGAAGGCGGCGGCGCTCGTTGCAGGCGCGCTCGGCTGCTCGTTTTCGGGCTCGGGACCTTCGGTGTTCGCGTGGGCCCCTGACGACAAGGCCGCTGCGGTGGAAGATGCCATGGCCCGGGCCTTCAAGGAGGCCGGGCTTGTCGCGCGCGCGTATCGGGCGTCGATCGGATCCGCCGGAGCGCGGGTCGAGCAATTGGCCGAAATGGCCGCCTGATGCAGTATCACAGCACGCGGGGCGGAACCCCGCCGACCAGCCTGAGCGAGGCGATCCTCGGCGGCGTGGCGCCCGATGGTGGGCTATATTTGCCGGAGTTGATCCCGACGGATGACGCGGGGTTACTGCGGCCGGAGATGGGGCTGCCGGCGTTCGCGGCGCGATTGCTCGCGCCGTTCTTCGCGGGCGATGTGCTCGAAGGCGAGCTCGGCGCGATCTGCGCGGAGAGCTTCGATTTCCCGGTTCCGCTCGTCATCCTGGATTCTGCCGAGCCAGGTTTGCACGCGCTCGAGCTGTTTCACGGCCCGACCGGCGCGTTCAAGGATTTCGGCGCGCGCTTCCTGATGGGCTGTTTCGAGCGGCTCGGGGATCGGGACAAGCCGCTGACCGTGCTCGCGGCGACCTCGGGCGATACGGGCGGAGCGGTCGGACGCGCCGCCGAAGGTCTGACCAAGGTCCGCGCGGTCATCCTTTACCCGAAG
>JANPMU010000079.1:0-11875 GCA_031427095.1 Sphingomonas sp. | reverse complement strand
CAATCCCGAGGCCGGCAAGGCGCTGATGCGCGAGAATGCGAGCTATATCTTTTTTCGTGAACTGACCGGGGCGGGGCCGCTCGGCGCGCTCGAAGTGGCGGTCAGTCCGCGCGCCAGCGTCGCCGCCGATCCGGCGTTCGTGCCTTTGGGCGCGCCGGTGTTCCTGACCCTCGACCGCGCCGAGGCCAATGGGCTGTGGGTCGCGCAGGACACCGGCGGGGCGATCAAGGGGGCCAACCGCTTCGACACGTTCTGGGGTGCCGGAGCCGACGCTGCGCGGATCGCGGGGGGGATGTCGGCGAGCGGATCGGCACTGATCCTGCTGCCCAAGGGAAGCGCGACGCGTGCGATCGCTCGCCCCTGACGAAGCGTTATTATGGGCGCAGGTCACCGCGACCATCCGTCCCTTGTCGCGCGAACGGCCCGAACCCGCTGACGTCATGCCGCCACTGGCCCCGCCTGCCGCGCAACCCCGGCCGATGGCCGCCAGGCCGAAAGGTCCGGCCCCGCGTCGCGGACCGCCACTTGCCCCACGGCCAACGCCGGGGACGACGCTCGACGCAAGCTGGGATCGCAGGCTCAAGAGCGGCGCCGTCATCCCCGATCGAACACTCGACCTTCACGGGCACACACTCGATACCGCTTATGGCGCGATCGACCACGCGCTCGAGCGCGCGATCGCGTCCGGGGACCGGGTTTTGCTGCTGGTCACCGGCCATGCCCGCGCCGGCCAACCGCCGGTACAGCGCGGGCGGATCCGCGCCGCAGTCCATGACTGGCTGGCCGCGTCGCGCCATGCCTCGCGCATTGCCGCAGTAAGGGGCGCGCACCCGCGTCACGGCGGCGGCGGGAGCCTGTACATCATCCTTCGCCGCTGACCGCCGTCATCACCAATTGTTAACCGGTCTCGTTTAATTCGCGGGGACGACGGATTTTCCCGTCACGGGCCGGGGGCGCACCCAGCGATGAAGGACGGGACTGCACAGCAGATCAGCAATGTGCTTCTGTCGGGCGCAGCGGGCGCGGCGTCGTTTATTTTTTCCTTGTCCGCCTTCTTCTACATCACCGAATTCGACGGGAAGATCGTCGCGTCGATCGTCGCCGGCGCGTTTTGCCTGTTGATCAGCTATGTCGCGTCGGAACGGCCCAACAGCGAGTCCGCGCGCGCTCTGGCGGCGCTCGGTGACCGCTTGCTGGCGGTTGAGGATGGCGACCTGGTTTCCCCCGCGCCGGCGATCGTCCAACGCCTGATGCCCAAGCTCGCCGCATCGGTCGACAGCCTGTTCGCCGAAGTGCGTTCATCGATCGAGAACGCCCATGCGCTGGGCATGTACGATCCGGTCACCTCGCTCCCCAACCGGCTTCACTTCCGCTCTGAAGCCGACAAATTGCTCAGCGCGATGCCTGCGGACAATGCGGCGGCGATGCTGTTCGTCGATCTCGACCGGTTCAAGGCGGTCAATGACAGTCTCGGCCATGCCCGGGGTGATCAGTTGCTGGTGATGGTCGCCAATCGCCTGCGCGTCGTCGTCACCGCCGAATATCAGGACAATTCGACCGCCCGGCCACTGCTGGCCCGCCTGGCCGGCGACGAGTTCACTTTGTTCTTCCCCGAAGTGTCGTCGTCGACCGAAATCGAGGGCATCGCCCGGCGGATCGCGCTGGCGATTTCCGAGCCATTCGAATTGCACGGCCACAGCGTCGTCATCGGCGCTTCGATCGGGGTCGCTCTGTGCCCCGAGCATGGCCGCAGCATCGAATCGCTGATGCGCGCCGCCGACCTCGCAATGTATCGCGCCAAGGCGCACGGCGGCGGGCAGCATTGCCTGTTCTCCGAGGCGCTCGCGCTCGAGCATCGCGAGAAGGTCGCGACCGAAGCGGCGCTGACCGAAGCGGTCCAGCGGGGCGAATTCCTGCTCGCCTTCCAGCCCCAGCTGAGCCTTGCCACCGGCGAGATCACCGGAGCCGAGGCGCTGATCCGCTGGAATCATCCGCGCGACGGAATGCGCATGCCCGACAGCTTCATCGCGATCGCCGAGCAGACCGGGATCATCGCCGAAATCGGCGACTGGGTGATCGCCGAGGTCGCCGCGATGCTCGGCGCGTGGCACCGCGAAGGCATTGCCCGGCGGCTGGCGTTCAATATCAGCCCGCGCCAGCTCGACCGCACCGATTTCTTCGGGCGGATGCGTCAGACCTTCGCCGACCACGGAGTTCCGCTCTCGCTGGTCGAACTCGAATTCACCGAGACCGCCGCGATGGAATGCAGCGCCGCGGTGCTGGCAGAGATCGCCGGGCTTCGTGCCGACGGCGCGACGGTCGCGATCGACGATTTCGGGACCGGTTACTCGAACCTCGCCCGACTCCGCTCGATGCCGCTCGACCGGGTCAAGCTCGACCCGTCGCTGATCGCCGACATCGCGACAAGCGAACAGGCCCGCAACGTCGTCCAGGCGGTGGTCCATCTGGTCAAGAGCGTCGGCTGCGAGATCGTCGCCGAAGCGGTCGAGAATGTCGCCCAGGCCGACATTTTGCGGGCGATGGGCTGCGAGACGGTCCAGGGGTTCATCTTCGCCCAGCCGATGTTCGAGGAGGAATTCCTCGCCTGGACGCAGAACGCCGAACGCGGCCAGCGCTCGGTGGCGTAATTCGCGACTTACTCAGCCCAGGACCTGTTCGATGATCCGCGCATAGATCCGCGACAGTGTGCGAATATCCTCGATACTCGCGCTCTCGTCGAGCTTGTGCATGGTCGCGTTGGGCAGGCCGAAATCGACCACCGGGCATAATGCGATGAGGAAGCGGCCGTCCGATGTCCCGCCGCCGGTCGACAGAGCGGGGGTGATCCCGGTCTCGGCCTGGATTGCGCCGACGACCAGATCGAAAAGTTCGCCCGGTGGGGTCAGGAACGCTTCGCCCGAAATCCTCGCGACGACCTTCGATCCTGGCGCCTCGCGCTCCGCGATTTCCTCCACCATCGCCACCAGATCGGCCCCGCGCTGGAGATTGTTGAAGCGGATGTTGAGCCGCGCGCTGGCGCTTCCCGGAATCAGATTGGGCGCTCCGGGAGGCGCCCCGATGTCGGTGAATTCAAGGTTCGACGGCGGAAAGGAATCATTGCCGTCGTCGAGGTGGACCGCGTCGAGCGCCGCAACCAGCCGGGCGAGCGCGGGCACCGGATTGTCGGCGCGGTGGGGGTAAGCGACATGGCCCTGGGTTCCGGGCACCTCGATCCACATGTTGACCGATCCGCGCCGCCCGATCTTGATCGTGTCGCCAATGCGAGCCTCGGACGTCGGCTCGCCGATCAGGATCATGTCGGGGGCGATTTCGCGCGCTCGCAACCAGTCGATGATCGCCGGAGTGCCGAAAATTGCCGGCCCTTCCTCGTCGCCGGTGATCAGCAGCGACAAGCTGCCGCGAGCCTGCTCGACCGAGGCGACGGCGGAGACGAAGGCGGCGATCGCGCTCTTCATGTCATTGGCGCCGCGCCCGATCAGCCGCCCGTCCGCGATCGTCGGGACGAACGGATCGCTGGTCCAGCCCTCGCCCGCGGGGACGACATCGACATGGCCGGCAAAGCCGAAATGCGGCGCGCCCGAGCCGCGCATCGCGACCAGATTCTCGACCGGGCCGTCGGGCGCCTCGCCGGACATAAAGCGATGGACGGTGAAGCCGAGCGGTTCGAGCGCAATGGCGAGGACGTCGAACACCGCGCCCGACGCCGGGGTGACGCTCGGGCAGGCGATCAAATGTTGGGCGAGTTCGACAGGATCGATTGAAGCGGACATCGCGCGGGCCTAGCAAGGCGGTGAAGGCTTGCACAGGGGAGGCGCATCATGCCCAAGGCCGATCTTGACGGAATCGAGGAAACCAATCGCACCGGCTATCCGGCGCCGTTCGACGCGCAAGTCGCGGGGCGCTGGTATCGCCGCCTCGCCCCCGCGCTCGGGCTGAGCGATTTCGGCGCGAGCCTGGTCCGGCTCGAGCCCGGCGCCTGGTCCGCCCAGCGCCACTGGCACGAGGGCGAGGACGAGTTGCTGGTGATGATCGAGGGCGAGGCGGTGCTGGTCGAGGATGCCGGGCGGACCCTACTCAAGCCCGGGGACGTCGCCGCTTTCCCGAAGGATGTGCCCAACGGCCATCATCTGATCAATCAAAGCGCCGCGCCGTGCCGTTTCCTTGTCGTCGGGCGGCATAATAAGCAGGATTGCCATTATCCCGACATCGACCTGCACGCCGACGGCCCGACCGACGAGTATCTGCACAAGGACCGCACGCCTTATTGACGGGTCAGGCCGCCGCCTCGCCCTCATAGGCGTCGATCACCCACGGTTCTTCCTGGGCTTTTTCGATCCATTCGCTCACCGCCGGATGCGCGAGCACCGCTTCCATATAGGTCGCGGCGAACGGCGGGACGGGGACCGCATAGGTCACGAAGCGGGTCACCACGGGGGCGAACATGATGTCGGCCGCAGACCATTCGCTGAACAGAAATTGGCCGGTGCCGCCGAACCGCGCGCGCGCCTGTGCCCATAGTTGAAGAATGCGGTTGATCTCCGCGATGACCTCGGGCGTGAGCTCGCGCGGGGTGCCACTGCGGCGGACATTCATCGGCAGCTCGCGGCGCAGATTGGCGAAGGAGGAATGCATTTCGGCGGCCATCGACCGGGCCATCCCGCGCGCGGCATCATCTTCGGGCCAGAACTTCGCGCGGCCGACCCGGTCGGCGAGAAATTCGATGATCGCGAGGCTATCCCACACCACGCATTCGCCGTCCCACAGCACCGGCACCTTGCCCTGCGAAGGCGCGAACTCGTCGCCCTCGCGGTGCTGTTCCCAGCCTTCGTCGAACAACGGGACGACCAGTTCCTCGAACTCGAGCCCCGACTGGCGCATGGCCAGCCAGCCGCGCATCGACCAGCTCGAATAAGCACGATTGCCGATGATGAGCTTCATGCCGGTTCCTTGGGCAAGCGGGCGACGGGGTGTTGCGCGGCGCTTCCTCCAAATCGGCGACTGGAACAAGCATCTTTTCCAGCTAAGGACCATGCGAGGGCGGCAATAAGAGGCAAGCAAGCGTGGAGGGTATCGCCGAACCGGCATCGCGAAACGGCATCAGGCCAGGCTGGCGGCACTGGGCGTGCCTCGGGCTGATCATGGTCGTCGGCCTGTTCGCGCGGACCATCGCGATCGGGCGCGAACCGCTGTGGACCGACGAAGCGTCGACGCTGGTCATCGCCCGTGCGTCATGGACCACCTTGCTCCGCCCGGTCGATCCGACGCCATGGCTGTATTATTCGCTCCACCGCTGGTTTTTGTCGGGCCTGACCGATCCCGCCGCAGTGCGGATGATCTCGCTTGCCGCAGGGATGGCGACGATCGTGGTGGTCTATGCGATCGGGCGGATGGCGATCGGGCGGCGCGGTGCGCTTGCCGTCGCGGCGCTGACAGCATTGTCGGGGCCGCTGGTCGATTATAGCCAGGAAGCGCGCGCTTATGCGCTGCTCGTGCTGCTGATCCTGCTTGCGGTACTCGGGCTGTTGGGCTGGTTCGGCGATCGGCGGCGGACCTATTGGCTGGTGCTGTTCGCGGCGGCGACAATGTTCGCGGTGTCCACGCATCTGGTCGGACTGTTCTGGGCGATCCCGGCGATTTTGGTGTTGCTCATCCTGTCGCACCACCGATCGGCCAGCGACGGCACCACCGCGCGGATTGCGACGCTCGGCGTGCTGCTCGCTTGCGTGCCCGAATTTGTGCGATTGTGGGGGTTCGCGCGCTCGGACGGCGGGGGCTTCAGCTGGCTCGCGCAGGCGAGCGCGGCGCGCTTCGTGTCAACCGTGACAGAGCTCGCCATGCCGGCGGGATTATGGGCCAATCCGTTCGTCGAGCGCGCCGGGATCGCGCCTGCGGTGCAGAGCCTGGTGATCGCGACGGTGCTCGGCTGGATCGGGTGGCGGGTGATCGCCGCGCGCCGGTCGTTATTGGCGTGGGGCCGGGCGCGTCCCGAAGTGGCGGCGGTGATCCTGATCCTGCTGACGATGCCGCTGGCGATGTGGCTGTTCGGGTTCGTCTCGCGCCCGATCTTCATGCCGCGCACCGCGCTTGTCGGTGTGGCCGGGTTCGTCCTGTTGGTCGGCCTGCTGATCGAGCATGACCGGTCGCGCGGGCGGGTTTTGGGAGCGCTGTTCGTGGCTACCTATGGCGGCGCCTTGCTGCTCGCCGGGACGGTCCGGGCGAAGGAAGACTGGGGCGACACCGCGCAGCGCCTCGGCCAATTGGCGCGCCCGGGCGAATTGATCTTGCTGTGCCCTTATTGGCAAGTCCCCGCACTCCAGAGCGCGGCGCGAAAATATCCCCCGCTCGAGGTGGCGCTGGTCGCACCGGTGGTCGGACATTTGATGCTGTTCGACCATGGTTTCGGGGCGGACGGGCAGTGGGACGAAGCGAGCTACACTTATGTCTGGGCGCCCGAGCATGCCGTCGGCGGGGCGCGCGCCGGCGCGCTGTTCGCGGGCAAGACCGATCTTGCGGCACGCCATATCTGGCTGGTCAGCGGCGATTGCCAGCCCGCCGAACGCCGCGCCTTGATCGACGCGCTGGGCGAGGGTGGGGAAACGCCGGTGTGGCGATCGAGCGGCGATTCGGGCCATGTCATCAGGATCGACCGCTTCGATCCCGCAGCGCCACACAGGCTGCGCGTGTCGCTGCCCGCCGCGCGGCGTTAGAGCGTCGCGTCGAGGATCGCGGTGCGCAGTTCGGCGATGCCCTGACCGGTTTCACTCGACGTGGCGAACAGGGTCGGGTGCGACGCGGGGTGCTTGGCCGCCTCGATCCGGGTCGCGTCGAGCAAGGCGGCGAGCGCGCTCGGCTTGATCTTGTCGGCCTTGGTCAAAACCACATGATAGGACACCGCCGCGCCGTCCAGCATCGCCATCACTTCATGATCGACGTCCTTGAAGCCGTGGCGCGCATCGATCAGCACCAGCGCGCGTTTCAACACCTGCCGCCCGCGAAGATAATCATTGATCACCAGGCGCCAGCGCTTGACCATGTCACGCGGCGCCTCGGCGAAGCCATAGCCGGGCATGTCGACCAGCCGCATGACGATCGGTTTGCCGACGTCGAAGATGTTGAGCTCCTGGGTCCGGCCCGGGGTGTTCGACGTGCGCGCCAGCGACTTGCGGTTGGTCAGCGCGTTCAACAGCGAGCTCTTGCCGACGTTTGACCGCCCGGCAAAGGCGATCTCCGGAAAGTCCGGCGGCGGCAGATGCTGAAGCTCGGGCGCCGACTTCAAAAAGTCGATCGGTCCGGCGAACAATTTGCGCGCGCGTTCGCTAAGGTCGTCGGCCATCAGGTGACGTGGATCGCGGGCGCGTTGGGCGGGTTCAAGTCGTAGCGCTTGTAGAGGAACCATTGCTGCGCGATCGTCAGCAGGTTCGACACCACCCAGTAAAGCTGAAGCCCCGCCGCGAACGGCGCCATCACGACCATCATCACCCACGGCATGAAGCCGAAGATCTGCGCCTGCATCGGGTCCATCGGAGCGGGGTTCAATTTGAACTGCATGTACATGGTGATGCCGAGCAATATCGGCAGCACGCCAATGAACATGAATCCCGGCGGGGTGAAGTTGAGCAGCCCGAACAGATTGAGCGGGGTCATCGGGTCGTGAGCCGACAGATCGTGGATCCACAACGCGAATGGCTGGTGGCGCATTTCGACCGACACCATCAGCACCTTGTAGAGCGCATAGAACACCGGGATCTGCAGCAGGATCGGCAGGCAGCCGGCCATCGGGTTGATTTTCTCATCGCTGTAGAGCTTGAGCATCTCCTGCTGGAGCCGCGGCTTGTCGTCCTTATATTGCTCCTGGAGCGCCTTTAATTTGGGCTGGACCTTGCGCATCCCGGCCATCGATTTGAACTGCTTGTTGGCGATCGGGAACATCAGCCCGCGAACGATGAAGGTCAGCGCGATGATCGCGAAACCGAAATTGCCGAGGGTCTTGAATAGCCACATGAGCAGGTCGAAGATCGGCCGCATGAACCATTCGAACCAGCCCCAGTCGATCGACTTGGACAGCTTGGCGATCCCGGCGGTTTCATAAGTGTCGAGCCACGCTTTTTCCTTGGCGCCGGCGAACAATCGCGTTTCGCTCGAGACGATTTTGCCCGGAGCGACGATCAGGGGATCGGTGGCATAATCGGCCTGATAGGCACCGTTGGGGGCGCGGCGGAAACTGGCCGTCAATTGCGCATCGCCCTTGGGCGCAAGCGCGGTCAGCCAATATTTGTCGGTAAAACCGAGCCAGCCGCCGCGGCTGCCAATCTGCTCACCGGCGGCCCCCGAATCATCGAGCGTTTTCCAGTCGATATCGTAATTCGCTTTGTCCCCCAGATAGCCCATCGGGCCGACGTGCATCGTCCAGCCGCTCGGATCGGGGGACTTGGCGGCGCGGCTGACGAGGCCATAGGAACGCAATACGACCGGGCCGGTGCCGGCGTTGATGACGCGCTGGTTGACGGTGAACAGATAGCCGTCGTCGACTGCGACGATCAGCTCGAATGTCTGGCCGGTGGTATTGGCCCAGCTCAGCGTGACCGGCTTGCCCGGGGTGACGGTCGGCGCGCTGGCGGTCCACAAAGTATTGGCGTCGGGCGCGGCGACGCCTTCGCCGGTCCAGCCGAAGCCGGCGAAATAGGAGCCCGGCGCCCCTGCTGGCGACAGCAGCCTGACCGGCGGCGAATCCGTGGCGATGGTCTCGCGCTGGCGGACGAGGACGAGATCGTCGAACCGCGCGCCCTTCAGATTGATCGATCCATTGAGGCTCGGCGTGGCGATCCGCACCCGCGGGGTTTCGCCGATCACCACCGCCCGCCCGCGCATCGCCTGGGGCGAATCGGCGACGGGGCCGACGTTGGCCTGGGGCAGCGGCTTGGTCTTGCCGTTCTCGACCCGCACGGTCTGCGGACCGGCGGTCGGCAGAAGGCGGTCGGACACGAGGCTCCAGCCGATCAGCACCAGCGCGCTCAGCACGATCGCGAGGATCATGTTGCGATTGTCGTTCACTTGGGCGTGATCCTCTTGTCGGGGACAGGGTCAAATCCCTGGCCGCCCCATGGATGGCAGCGGAAGATGCGTTTGACAGCGAGCCAGCTGCCGGTGAGCGCTCCATAGCGCGTCCAGGCGGTGATCGCATAGGCCGAGCATGACGGCTGGAAGCGACAGCTTGGGCCAAGCACGCGCGACGGGCCGACTTGCCAGCCCCGCGCGAGCAAAATGAGGCCGCGCGCGATCATCTTTGCACTTTTACGAGTGCCCGGCGGAGTTCCTCGCCAAGCGTGAAATAATCGCGTTCGATTCCGCCGGCGCGGCCGATCAGCACATGGTCGGCGCCGGGCACGCCATGCTCGGGCAGGATCGCACGGGCAAGCGCGCGCAAGCGGCGCTTCATGCGGTTGCGGACGACCGCGCCGCCAATCTTCTTGGTCACGGTATAGCCGATGCGGATCGCGGGATCGCTATCGTCGCGCGGACGCATCAGCAGGACAAAGCCGGGCATCGCCGCGCGTCGTCCGGCATTCGCGGCGAGAAAGTCTGCGCGAATCCGAAGGGTGATTAAGCGCTGAGCTTCTTGCGGCCGCGGGCACGGCGCGCTGCCAGGACCTTGCGGCCGCCGACCGTCGCGCTGCGATGACGGAAGCCGTGACGCCGTGCGCGGACTAGATTGCTCGGCTGAAAGGTGCGCTTCATCGCTCATTGCCTCAAATCAAAATGAAAAAGGGCCGCCATCGAGGCAGCCGCTGTCGTGGGTGCCGATACGCAAGGAGCGCCGCGAAGTCAATTCGTGGCGCTTTCTTTGCCATCGCCGTCGGCGTCGGGCGGGTCGGTCGCCGGGGGATTCGGAACCTTGCTCAGCAGCGGGCCTTCTTCAATCTCGTCGGCCGGCGGCGGGCAGCCGATCGCCTTGCGTTCCCTGCGGATCACCTGGCGGCGCTTGGCGCTTGGCCGCCGCAAGCTCCAGTCGGCCCAGCGCCCCGCCTTGGGCTGCCATTTCTTGAAACGGACATATCGGCGCTTCGCCCAATCGCTGTTCTTCAATGCCAGCGCGAGCCCCGCAGCGAACACGAAAATTCCACCCGGGCCGGGGATGATTCCGGCGAGAGGCGCGAGGATCATCAGCAGCAGCCCGAGCATGAACATGATGTTCTGCATGAGCTTGGAATGCACGATTGCGGCAAGACGTCGGCGGGTAAACATCGCGCGGTGATGTGGGCGGGGAGGGGCCAATCGGCAAGGGTGCTTGCTTCAATCCACCCCGGCGCGCTAGCATCCTGGCGCCGAGCTAGGGGGGTATCTGCCGATCGTGTTGCATTCGACCATCGGGGCCCACCGCTGATGGTCGCGATCGTCGCCACCGTGGCTTACCTCGGGCTCGAAGCGCGCGGGGTCGAGGTCCAGGTCCAGCTTGCCGCCGGGGTGCCCAATTTCATCATCGTCGGGCTGCCCGACAAAGCCGTCGGCGAGAGCCGCGAACGGGTCCGCGCCGCGCTGGCCGCGATCGGCCTCGCGCTTCCGCCCAAGCGCATCACGATCAATTTGTCGCCCGCCGATTTGCCCAAGGAAGGCTCGCATTTCGACCTGCCGATCGCCTTGGGGCTGCTCGCGGCGCTGGGCGCGACCGACAAGGAAAGCCTGTCGCATTATGTCGTGGTCGGCGAGCTTGGGCTCGACGGACGGATCGCGCCGTCGCCCGGCGTGCTGCTCGCGGCGATGTATGCTTCGGCGACCGATCGCGGCCTGATCTGTCCGGTCAGCCAGGGTCCGGAAGCGGCGTGGGCGGGGGATGTCGAAGTCGTCGCGGCGCCCGATCTGCTTGCTTTGCTCGGACATTTGAAGGGGACCGCGCTGCTCCCCGCGCCGGTGCCAGGTGAAGCCGAGGCGATCGTCGGCGGACCCGACCTTGCCCAGGTCAAGGGGCAGGAGACCGCCAAGCGCGCATTGGAGATTGCCGCCGCGGGTGGCCATAATCTGCTGATGAGCGGGCCTCCGGGCGCGGGAAAATCGCTGCTCGCGGCGTGTTTGCCGGGGATTTTGCCGCCATTGGAGCCGGCCGAGGCGCTCGAAGTGTCGATGGTCGCCTCGGTCGCGGGGGAATTGACCGGCGGACGGATGTCGCGGCGGCGCCCGTTTCGCAGCCCGCACCATAGCGCGTCGATGCCCGCGCTGGTCGGCGGCGGACTCAAGGTGCGCCCCGGCGAGATCAGCCTCGCGCATCTCGGTGTATTGTTCCTCGACGAATTGCCGGAATTCCAGCGCGCGGTCCTCGATTCGCTCCGTCAGCCGCTTGAAACCGGCACGGTCAGCGTCGCCCGCGCCAACAGCCACGTGACCTTCCCGGCGCGCGAGCAATTGATCGCGGCAATGAACCCGTGCCGCTGCGGCCATCTGGGCGATCCGGCGCTGGCGTGCAGCCGCGCGCCGCGCTGCGCCGCCGATTACCAGGCCAAGGTTTCGGGGCCGTTGCTCGACCGCATCGACCTCCACGTCGACGTCCAGAGCGTTTCGGCCGCCGACTTGAGCCTGCCGCCGCCGGCCGAAGGCAGCGCCGAAGTCGGCGCACGGGTCGCGGCGGCGCGCAAGGTGCAGGCCGCGCGAATGGAAGGCACCGGCAAGCGCTGCAACGCCGAGCTCGACGGCGACCGGCTGGAACTGCACGCCACCCCGGACGAGCCGGGCCGCAAGCTGCTGCTCCAGGCCGCCGAAGCGATGTGCCTCTCCGCGCGCGGCTACACCCGCATGCTGCGCGTGGCGCGCACAATCGCGGATCTGGCGGGGAGCGATGGGGTGGGGCGGATTCACGTCGCCGAGG
>JANPMU010000078.1:0-1543 GCA_031427095.1 Sphingomonas sp. | reverse complement strand
GACCCCGATCCGGATCGAGGCGCAGCGCATCGTCACCGACCTCGCCGCCGCCTACCGCGCCGACGCGAGCCTGCTTCCGGAGGGCTGGTGCGCAAGCGACTGCAGCGAAACCGAACGCCTCCGCGGAATCGGCGACTTCATCGCCGGAATGACCGACCGCTTCGCCATCGCCCGGCATGAGCAATTGGTCGGGCCGGTGCATCTGCCCGACCGGTTCTAACGCGCAGTTTCCCAATTAAATACCTTGCAAATCTGGCGTGGGTCGAGTTGCTTCGGCTCTGTGATCTTTTGGGGGCAAAGATGCAGGACAATGATAGCGCTTGGCGAAGCCCATTTGGCCGAATTTTGATCGGATCAGTCGCTATCGCGGTTTTGGCCGGTTTCGCCTCCGCTGCCGGCGCATTGGACTATCTCAAGAGATGGGGCAACGACGATCGAAGCATTGAAGATCCAGCGGCCCAAGATGCGGTCATTCCGGGAGATGAGACCGAGCGCGTCGGGGTTGCCGAGGGAGCGGCGACGCCGTTATTGTTGATGATCGCCACCAGCGACCGTCAGACTCTGGAAAATGGCGGTGAGATGCTCGCACTCAGCGGCAGGGTGGTCAATCCGACTGACCGCGACCTCAAAATTCCGCCAATTCGCGCCGAGCTTCGCAACAAACAGACCCAAATGGTCGTCCATAGGTGGGCGATCACGCCGCCGACTGATGTGCTCCCGGCGCGCGGCAGCGCCACATTCAATAGCACCGAGTTCGATATTCCCACGGGCGGTGACGAACTAACCGTGACATTGGAAGAGGGCAGTTTGTGAAATGCCTCGGTTTTGCGGAGCCCGGTAAATGAGAGCGATCGTTTCCCTACTTAGATTTTTTGTCGGAGCAGCCTTCCTGTCTTACACAGTGTGCTTGGCTTTCCTTCTTGGCGCGTCTTTAATCGGGTTCAGCGATGAGCGCTTCGCTATCCTGGGTGGCTTTGGAATTTACATCGCTATTGCTGGTTTTGTTACCCTTGTCCTTTTCACCGGCATGATCGCGCTCTTCATTTCGGCCCACGACCGGCTTACGGACATCGCGCGGTTAATGCGCGAAAGGAACGACGCAGCCAGCTTGGACTAAAATGGCCGGGCGGTCGAACGCCAGATCAGTCTTACACAGGTGACCGCCTCGACTTGCTGCGCTAGAGGCGCGCGATGTCGCTTTACGCCCGCTATGCCGCGCTTCTCACGCAAGTGCTCGATGCCCTTGAAGCCGAGGGCGCGCTTCCGCCGGGGCTTGCCCGCAAGGCGGTTGCGGTCGAGCCGCCGCGCGATCCGGCGCATGGCGATCTGGCGACCAATGCGGCGATGGTGCTGGCCAAGGGGGCGGGGACCAATCCGCGCGCGCTGGCCGGGCTGATCGCGGCGAAGCTCGAGGCGCTTCCCGGGGTCACCGGAGTCGAGATCGCCGGGCCCGGCTTCATCAACCTGCGGCTCGCCGACGACATGTGGCGCGCCGAACTCGCCGAGATCATCGCGCGCGGCGATGATTATGGCCGCTCGGCGG
>JANPMU010000077.1:0-7108 GCA_031427095.1 Sphingomonas sp. | reverse complement strand
ACGCGCTTGGCGGTGCCGAGCATCGCGGTGGTGACATTTTCGAGCTTGATCCCGAGATCTTCCGAGATCATCTCGCCGCCGGTCAGGATCGCGATATCCTCGAGCATCGCCTTGCGACGATCGCCGAACCCCGGAGCCTTGACCGCGGCGACCTTGAGGCCACCGCGCAACTTGTTGACGACGAGCGTGGCCAGAGCCTCGCCCTCGATATCCTCGGCGATGATCAGCAACGGACGACCCGATTGGACAACCGCTTCCAGAATCGGGAGCATCGCCTGCAAGTTCGACAGCTTCTTTTCGTGGATCAGGATGAACGGATCGGCGAGCTCGACCGACATTTTTTCCGGGTTGGTGATGAAGTAAGGCGACAGATAACCGCGGTCGAACTGCATGCCTTCGACGACATCGAGTTCGAACTCGAGCCCCTTGGCTTCCTCGACGGTAATCACGCCTTCCTTGCCGACCTTGTCCATCGCTTCGGCGATCTTCTCACCGACAATGGTGTCGCCATTGGCGGCGATGCTGCCGACCTGGGCGATCTCCTTCGAGCCACTGACGGGCTTCGATTGGTTCTTCAAATCCTCGACCACCTTGGCGACGGCGAGATCGATGCCGCGCTTGTGGTCCATCGGGTTCATTCCGGCCGAGACCGCCTTCATCCCTTCGCGGACGATCGCCTGGGCGAGGACGGTGGCGGTGGTGGTGCCGTCACCGGCGATGTCGTTGGTCTTCGACGCGACTTCGCGCAGCATCTGCGCGCCCATATTCTCGAACTTGTCCTTGAGCTCGATTTCCTTGGCGACGGTAACGCCGTCCTTGGTGATGCGCGGTGCACCATAGCTTTTGTCGATGACGACGTTGCGGCCCTTGGGGCCCAAGGTCACTTTGACCGCGTCGGCGAGGATATCGACGCCGCGCATGATGCGTTCGCGAGCGTCGCGGCTGAATTTAACGTCCTTGGCTGCCATCTGGCTACCCTTTCAAAAATTGGAAAGTCATAAAAGTCGCGGCACGGGGGTGCATACTTCCGCCCCCGCGTCAGATCAGGCGACGACCCCGAGGATGTCGCCTTCCTTCATGATGATGAGGTCCTCACCATCGACCTTGACCTCGGTGCCCGACCATTTGCCGAACAGGATGCGGTCGCCCGACTTGACGTCGAGCGGGGTCACCTTGCCATCGTCGGCGCGGGTGCCGCTGCCGACCGAAATGACTTCGCCCTCCTGCGGCTTTTCCTTGGCGCTGTCGGGAATGATGATCCCGCCGGTGGTTTTTTCCTCTGCCTCGATCCGACGGACGAGGACGCGGTCGTGAAGCGGCCTGAAACCCATGTGCTGGTGCCCTTATGTGCGTGTCTGGTGTTGAACATATCCGTTGGCACTCACCCATCGCGAGTGCCAGCGTTGGAGCGCATATGGGTAGCGAAACCCGATTGGTCAAGCGCCTGCGGGGGCGAGCCGGGTCCGGAATTAGTGTCCCCGGAATCATCGTCGCCCGATCGCCGCCGAACGGGACGGAAAGTCGCTAAAGTCGCACTACTCACGCGCGCGAGGGATCGGGCGGGGGTGACGGGGAAGGACAGCAAGAATCGGATCAGCGGATTGCGCATCGACCAGTCTATGCGCTTATGAGGGGGCTGTAGGACAGGATTTTTCGGGGGAACGCTCTAATTAATATTCTGTCTCCGGAATTGTCCCCCGAAATTTGGTGTCCCCGGAATTACAAACCGGACGTTCGCGGTGGGTCCGATGGTAAGACTAGCGGAAGGGGGCGAGCAGAGCGCGTCCGATGGGCAACCAGGCCTCGCTGTTGGTGAAGTGCTCCGCGTTCAGCCGAATGAGGTGGACGGCGAGCCCGACTGCAATGATGGGATAGACTTTGCGGCAAACGAACAGGTCGTAGACGATCGCGATCAGCAGCGGCGCGAGGTTCAGGGGCTGCCACACGAAAATGCTCTCGAGCCCGGCCCGGCCGACCAGTCGGCCCAGTCCGACCACGGCAATCGAAAAGGTGGCGAGGAACATTGCCCGTTTGTGAAGGTCGGGACGCTTTCGGTAGATGACCGCAACAGCCAGAAAGGCCGCAAAATAGACCATGTCGATCACGGGGAAGAAGACGAACGCAGCGGCAGCTTCGAAGTCATTCTCCCGTTGGCCGAGGCGATGCGCGAGCAGGGCGGCCGCGTAGAGGCCGACCGCCGCAGTCACGAAACCGTACGCGGCGAGCCACGGGCCGATCTTCACGTGCGCACGCGCCTGCCCGGTCATGATTAGCGTCGCTTGTGAGACGTAGAGAAGCAGCCAGCCAGTGAACAATGCGGCGTGCACATGGATCAGCCAATATTTGGTGGTCGCCTGGGGGGCCCGACCGGTGACAGCACTGAAATATTGCGGCCAGAATCCGCCGATTGCGAGCGCCAGCATCATGAGACCGAGGATGGTGAAGAACGGCGACTTGCGAAGCCGCCTGCGCACGCTCCCCGATCCTCCGACTGTCGCTGCGGCCGTGCCCATCAGCCCCTCCCGTGCGGATTGGATAACACGCTGGGCAGACCAGTCCTAGTGTCCTGAATTTGGAAATTCCGGGGACATAATAGTCAATCGACGCGGCAATAGACGCGGCAATTACGGTGACGATCCACCAATTTGTGCGGACGTATCGAGCCCGAGCGTGGCGCGCCGCATCCAGTTCACCGCCGTGCTGATCGCAACCCCAAAGCGCCGGGCAGCCTCGTTGCGAGAAAGGCCGTCGCGCTCCACCGCCAAAATCACGCGCTCCCGAAGATCAAGCGAATAAGGTCGTGCCATGCTCTGCTGGCCTCCAATTCCCGCACGTAGCTTGAATCAGAAAACCAACCCCTTGGGAATCTCCAATCGATTCAACCAAATCTCATTCCGCTCTAATTATTATTGTGTCGCCGGAATTGCCCCCGGACACGACCATCATACCCCCATCAATTGGGGGGCAATTGAATGCCACGATTGCGATCCCCACAAACCGTGGACCGCGACGGCGAATGGGAGATTCACCGCAAGCCAGATCAAATAAGCTTCGTGGATTCTTCGGTTCCGGATCAAATCCCAAACGAACATCGGTGACACCGCAAGCAGCGTATAGAGATCGGTTGCCAGCGGACTGACCGGAAAGCTTGTCGGTAACCACGTGATCCGATCGATCGCGGCGGGCAAGGCCATAGCAGTCGCAAGGATCATCATTCGCTTGTGAATGCCGGCGTTGGTTCCCCGCGCCCGCAAGCCGATTAGAAGGAACAGCGGAAACAGGATGCCGATCCGCAACTGTAACAGCATGATGTTGTCGCGGACGAGCACGATCTGCTGCAGTTTCTCCCGCGTTTCGGGCTGAGCAGTCTGCGCTGCGTTCCACGCCTGATGGTAAATCGTCGGGACGAGGATGAATCCGACCAGCACCAGAGCCGGCGCGAGCACAAAGGCGGCAATTCCAAGACGGCGATGGAATTCGCATTTGCCTGTTGCCATCAGCGTCGTCTGTGCGAGCAGCAATAACAGAAACGAGCCCATCAGGACCGCGTGCATGTGCAGGACGAGCGGGAATGGCGGCCTCTCGCCGGCCTGGACTGCGGCGATCTTGGCCAGCGAGTCGGGGATAAACCCGGTGAGCGTAATGACGATGAAGCTCGCTGCTGTGAACACGTAGATCCAGCGATCTATCACACCTGCGCGAGGGGTCCCGGACAACTGATCTGGTCGCCGGATCTTGTCGGCAAGCGTCCTGTCGAGAGTCGCCATGACATTCCCCCCGCTAAATGCCGAATGTAATGCCCAAAATCTTGCGCGTGGCAAGCCAGCGGCTCGTCGGCAACGATCACTTGGCGAGCGGCGCCCATGTCGCCTGGACGAATTCCGGGGACATAATAGTCAATCGACGCGGCAATTACGGTGACAATCCACCAATTTGTGTGGACGTATCGAGCCCGAGCGTGGCGCGCCGCATCCAGCGGACCAGCATCAGCGCCGCGACCACCGCCAGCCCGATCGCCAGCCCGACCCAGATGCCAACTCCCTGCCAGCCGCGCGCGAACGCCAGCCACACCCCGACCCCGATGCCGATCGCCCAATAGCCGATGAACGCGAAGATCATCGGCACGCGCGTGTCGTGGAGCCCGCGCAGCATGCCCGCGCCGACGACCTGCGCGCCATCGGCGATCTGGAAGATCGCGGCGACGCCGAGGAACGCCACCGCAAGGCTGATCACCCGCGCATTGGCCGCGATCGGCTCGAGGAACAGCCCGACCAGCGCGTGCGGGAACGACCAGATGACCACAGCCATCGCGGCCATGAACCCGACCCCGAGCGCGTAAGCGGTCCAGCCGGCCCGCGCGATCCCGGGCTTGTCGCCGCGCCCGAGGGCCAGGCCGACGCGGACCGTCGCCGCCTGGCCAAAACCCATCGGCACCATGAAGGTCAGCGCCGCGATCTGCAGCGCGACGGCGTGGGCGGCGAGCGATTCGGCGTCGATCAGCCCCATCAGATAGGCCGCCGCTCCGAACACCGCGCCCTCGAACCCCATCGCCAGCCCGATCGGCAGCCCGAGGCGCCACACCCGGCGAAAGCGCGGCCAGTCGGCCCGCCACCACCGCCCGAACAGATGGAAGCGACGAAACTGGCGGTCGCGCACGATGACGATCGCCAGCCCGATCGCCAGCCCGGTCCAGACGATCGAGCTGGCCAGCCCGGCGCCGAACACGCCCCAGGCCGGCAATCCAAAATGACCGAAGATCAGCGCCCAGCCGAGCAAGGCGTTGGCGACAATCCCGACCGCGCTGATCGCCAGAATCCACCCCGGCCGCTCGAGCGCGGCGACGAAATTTCGCATGCACTGGAACAATAGAAAGGGAAGAATGGACCATGAATAGCCATGCAGAAAAAGGCCCGCGTCACGCGCCAGATCGGGTTGCTGCCCAAGCGCGAGGATGATCGGTTCGGCAAACCACAGCAGCGCCCACAACGGCAGGGTCAGGCTGACCGCGATCCACAGCGACTGGCGAAATGTCCGCCGCACGTCGCGCACCGCGCTGCGCCTCGAGCCCAGCGCCGACGCCATCATCGGCGACGATGCAGTGATCACCCCGATGCAGATCAGGGCCAGCGCGAAGGTCAGGTTGAGACCCAGCGCCGCAGCGGCCAGCTGGCGCGGCCCAAGCCAGCCCAACAGCACGACGTCGGTCGCCTGGATCAGCGCCATCGTCAGATTGCTGAGGATCAGCGGCCACGCCAGCGCCAGCGTCGCGCCAAGCTCCGCGCGCCATGGACTGCTGAAAACGGGCGCGGCGGCGGGCATGAGTTTCGCCTAGCATGGCCGCACGCCGCTGCCAGCGGTCGCCGGTCGAAAATTCTTTGGCGCATGGCGCGGGTTCGGCTAGCGCGGTCGCGATAAATTCGAGGGACAAGGGCTATGCGGTTCGTTCGCGCGATTTGGAAACTGCTGGTCGGCGTCAAGGACGCGCTCGTCCTGCTGCTGCTGCTGATGTTCTTCGGCCTGCTCTACGCCGGCTTGTCGGCGCAGCCCGCACCGGTCGGCGACGGCGTCCTGCTGGTCGAGCTCGATGGCACCGTCGTCGAACAGCCGTCGCGGGCGAGCGCCGCCGAGCTGCTGTCCGGCCAGGGTGGTCGCCTGCACGAATATCGCCTGCGCGACCTCATCGCGGCGCTCGACGCGGCGAAGGATGACGACCGGGTCAAGGCGGTCGCGCTCGATCTCGATGGCTTCCTCGGCGGCGGTCAGTCGGCCATCAGCGAGCTCGGTGCGGCGGTCCGCCGGGTGCGCGCGTCGGGCAAGCCGGTCGCGGCTTATGCCACCGGTTTTGGTGACGACGGCTATCAGCTGGCAGCCAATGCGTCCGAAATCTGGCTCAACCCGCTCGGCGCGGTGGTTCTCGCCGGTCCCGGCGGCAATAGCCTGTATTACAAGGGCTTGCTCGACAAGCTCGGCGTGACCGCCAACGTCTATCGCGTCGGAACATTCAAGTCGGCGGTCGAACCTTATATCCGCAACGACATGTCACCCGAAGCCAGAGCGGCGGCGCGGTCACTCGGCGGCGCGTTGCTCGAAACATGGCGCGAGGATGTCCTGAAAGCGCGCCCCCAGGCGGCGGTCGACGGATATATGCGCGACACGGTCGGCGCGGTTGCGGCGGCGGGCGGCGACATGCCCCGCGCCGCGCTCGCGGCCAGGCTGGTCGACAAGGTCGCCGACCGGCGCGAGTTCCAGCGACGCCTCGCCGCGCTGGGCGGGGTCAACGCGGAGGCCAAGGGCGGCTACAACCGGATCAAGCTTGAATCCTATATCGCCGACGCGGTCGACAGCAGCCCGAACGGGCCGATCGGGGTCATCACGATCGCCGGAATGATCGTCGACGGCAAGGCCGCAGCCGGAACCGCCGGCGGCGACAGCATCGCCGATGCGATCGAGCAGGGTCTGCGCGGAGACCGGTTGAAAGCGCTGGTGGTGCGCATCGACAGCCCGGGTGGATCGGTCATGGCGTCCGAGCGAATTCGTCAGGCGATCCTCGCCGCCAAGGAAAGGAAATTGCCCGTCGTGGTGTCGATGGGCAGCGTCGCGGCATCGGGCGGCTATTGGGTCGCGACCCCGGCCGACTTCATCTTCGCCGAGCCATCGACGATCACCGGATCGATCGGCGTGTTCGGCATCCTGCCGAGTTTTCAAGGCACGCTGGCCAAGCTCGGGATCGGCGCCGACGGGATCAAGACGACCCCATTGTCGGGCGAGCCCGACCTGCTCAACGGTCCGTCGCCCGAAAGCGGGAAGCTGATCCAGGCCGGCGTTGAAAGCGTTTATGCGAGGTTTCTCGGGCTGGTCGCGACATCGCGGCGCAAGACCCCGGCCGAGATCGACCGCATCGCCCAGGGCCGCGTGTGGGACGGCGGGACCGCGCGGCAACTCGGCTTGATCGACGGGTTTGGCGGGCTCGACGCGGCGATCGCCAAAGCGGCGGAGCTGGCGAAACTGGGCGACGCGCGCGGCCTGACCTATCTCGAACGTCCCGAAAACTTTTGGGACAATGTGCTGGGAATGATCGCCGACGAAGACGAAAGCAGCGTCCAGCCCG
>JANPMU010000076.1:0-14830 GCA_031427095.1 Sphingomonas sp. | reverse complement strand
AACCTCGAGGCGGCGTTCCGGCTGATGCGTGCGGCGATGAAGCCGATGATGCGCGCGCGCTTCGGGCGGATCATCTCGATCACCTCGGTCGTGGGCGCGACCGGCAATCCGGGGCAGGCCAATTATGTCGCGTCAAAGGCCGGGCTCACCGGCATGTCCAAGGCGATGGCGCAGGAAGTCGCCAGCCGCGGGATCACGATCAACTGCGTCGCGCCGGGGTTCATGGCCTCGGCGATGACCGATGCGCTGAGCGACGCGCAGAAGGACGCGATCCTGTCGAGGATCCCGACCGGCGCGATGGGCAGCGGCGAGGACATCGGCGCCGCGGTCGCTTACCTCGCCAGCCGCGAGGCCGGATATGTCACCGGTCAGACGCTCCATGTCAACGGCGGGATGGCGATGCTCTAAAGTCGCGATTCGAAACCCTTTTCCCGGACTCCTTGTCGCGCCGACGAGGCCACCTATATCGCCACCGAAACATCAATCACGGTGAAGCGCCGCAGTGCGCTCGACTGACGTGCAATACAGAGGACAGAAAATATGGCGAAAGTGATCGGGATCGACCTCGGCACAACCAACAGTTGCGTGGCGGTGATGGAGGGCGGCAAGCCCAAGGTTATCGAGAATAGCGAGGGCGCGCGCACCACCCCGTCGGTGGTCGCCTTCACCAAGGACGGCGAGCGGCTGGTCGGCCAGCCGGCCAAGCGCCAGTCGGTGACCAACCCCGACAATACGATTTACGCGGTCAAGCGCCTGATCGGGCGGCGGTTCGACGATCCGATCACCAAGAAGGACACCGAATTGGTGCCCTACACAATCGTCAAGGGTACCAATGGCGACGCGTGGGTCCAGGCTGGCGGCAAGGATTATTCGCCGTCGCAGGTCAGTGCTTTCATTCTGCAAAAGATGAAGGAAACCGCCGAGGCCTATCTCGGTGAGACCGTCACCCAGGCGGTGATTACCGTTCCCGCCTACTTCAATGACGCCCAGCGCCAGGCGACCAAGGACGCCGGCCAGATCGCGGGCCTCGAAGTGCTCCGGATCATCAATGAACCGACCGCCGCCGCGCTCGCCTACGGGCTTGAGAAGCAGGACGGAAAGACGATCGCGGTCTACGATCTGGGCGGCGGGACGTTCGACGTGTCGGTGCTCGAAATCGGCGACGGCGTGTTCGAAGTGAAGTCGACCAATGGCGACACCTTCCTGGGCGGTGAGGATTTTGACGCCAAGATCGTCGAGTTCCTGGCCGACAAGTTCAAGGCCAAGGAAGGCATTGACCTCAAGACCGACCGGCTGGCGCTGCAGCGGCTGAAAGAAGCCGCCGAGAAGGCCAAGATCGAGCTGTCGTCGGCGCAATCGACCGAGATCAACCAGCCGTTCATTACCGCGCGGATGGAAGGCGGGGCGACCACCCCGCTCCATCTGGTCGAGACAATCACCCGCGCCGACCTTGAGAAACTGGTCGATGATCTGATCAAGCGCACGCTGGGCCCGTGCAAGAAGGCGCTCGAGGATGCCGGACTGAAGGCCGCCGACATCAGCGAAGTTGTGCTGGTCGGCGGGATGACCCGCATGCCGCGGGTGCGCGAAGTGGTGAAGGAATTTTTCGGCAAAGAGCCGCATACCGGCGTCAATCCCGATGAAGTCGTCGCGATGGGCGCGGCAATTCAGGCGGGCGTTCTGCAGGGCGACGTCAAGGATGTGCTGCTGCTCGACGTCACGCCGCTAAGCCTCGGCATCGAGACGCTGGGCGGGGTATTCACGCGGATGATCGACCGCAACACCACCATCCCGACCAAGAAGAGCCAGGTGTTCTCGACCGCCGACGACAATCAGAACGCGGTCACCATCCGGGTCTTCCAGGGTGAGCGCGAAATGGCGGCGGACAATAAGGTGCTCGGACAATTCGACCTGGTCGGCATCCCGCCAGCGCCGCGCGGCGTGCCGCAAATCGAGGTGACGTTCGACATCGACGCCAACGGCATCGTCAATGTCCACGCCAAGGACAAGGGCACCGGCAAGGAACAGCAGATCAAGATCCAGGCCTCGGGTGGCTTAAGCGACGCCGACATCGAAAAGATGGTCAGTGAAGCCGAACAGTTCGCCGACGAGGACAAGAAGCGCCGCGCCGGGGCCGAAGCCAAGAATCAGGCCGAGAGCCTGATCCATTCGACCGAGGGCCAGCTCAAGGAGCATGGTGACAAGGTTTCGGCCGAGATCAAGACCGAGATCGAGACTGCGCTTGCCGAGGCCAAGACTGCGGTCGAGGGTGGCGAACCCGAGGCGATGACGACCAAGACCGAAGCGCTCGCCACTGCGGCGATGAAGCTTGGCCAGGCGATCTACGAGCAGCAGCAGGCCTCGCCGTCGGCGGATGCAGGCGAGAGCGCCGAGGCTGAATCCGCCCCGGCCGAAGAGGAAGTGGTCGACGCGGAATTTTCCGAAGTCGATGATGAACCGAAGAATTGAACGAGTGAAACCGTCACCTCGGCGCGCTGAGGTGATGGTCTTCGGGATGCATCATGGCTGATACGGAATATTACACCCTGCTCGGTCTTGATCGCAGTGCCGATGGCGCCGCGATCAAGGCGTCGTACCGGCGAATCGCGATGGAATGCCATCCCGACCGCAATCCCGGTTGCGGCAACAGTGAGGCGCGCTTCAAGTCGGTCAGCGAGGCGTATGACGTCCTCAAGGACCCGCAGAAGCGCGCGGCTTACGATCGCTTCGGCAAGGCCGCTTTTCAGAATGGCGGCGGAGGGGGTGGTTTCGGCGGGAATGGCGCGGGCTTTGGCGCTTTCTCCGATATCTTCGAGAATATCTTCGGCGAATTCATGGATCCGCGCGGGCAGCGCGCCAATGCCGCGCGCGGCGCCGACCTGCGCTACGATCTTGAGCTGAGCCTCGAGCAAACGTTCGCCGGGTCCGATCAGACGATCACCATCGAGGCATTGGCCAAATGCGAACCGTGCGAAGGCCGCGGGTCGAAAGGCAACAGTCGCCCCGCGACCTGTCCGACCTGCGGCGGCGCCGGCAAGGTCCGCGCGCAACAGGGATTCTTCGTGGTCGAGCGCGTCTGCCCGTCGTGCCAGGGCAGCGGCGAGACGATCGCTGATCCCTGCGCCGCTTGCGATGGAGAGGGTCGAACGCTCAAGCGCCGCAGCCTTTCGGTCAAGGTGCCGGCGGGGGTCGATGAAGGCACCCGCATTCGGGTCTCCGGTGAGGGCGAAGCGGGAATGCGCAATGCGTCCGCAGGCGACCTCTACATTTTCGTCCATCTCAAACGTCACGCGATCTTCGCGCGCGAAGGCACGACGCTGATCGCCGAATGCCCGGTCAGCTTCACCACCGCGGCGTTGGGCGGGACGATCGCGATTCCCGGGCTGGACGGGGCCAGGATCGACATCAAGATCCCCGCCGGGATCCAGTCGGGCGAACAATTGCGCCAGCGCGGCGCGGGGATGAGCATCCTCAACGGACGCGGACGCGGCGACCTCGTCACGCGAATCCTGGTCGAAACCCCGACCCGGATGAGCGCCAAGCAGAAGAAGATGCTCGAGGAATTCCGCGCGACCGAAACCGGCGACGAATGCCCGGCGAGCCGAAGCTTTTTCAGCCGGTTGAAGACGATCCTGGACGGCTAAGCGGTTTAGCCGCCGCGCTCAGTTTCGATGATCGATTGAAGTTCGCGGATGTGGATCCGCAGCGCAAACATTTCGGCGAATAGCTCGGCGACCGCGCGCCGCCCGAAATCGAGGCAGCGCGGCGACCGATGGTGGCACAGGATTTGCCCCCAATATGCGCCCTCGATGACGATCGAAAGCGACATCGCCGCACGCACGCCCTTTTCGCGCAGGGACGCGAGCTGGTCCGGCGGGGCTGATCGCAGCACCGACTGACCAATTTCGAGTGGGTCATGATCGTCGCGACCTGGCGGAACGATCGCGATCGGTTTCGCCTGGCTGTCGGCGATGATCGCGAGGAGCGGGTGATCGCGACATTCGCCCTCGGGGGACATGGGGTTCGCTGGATATTGCACGCCAAGGCAGGACTTGGCCCCGTGCCGGGCGCATTCGGCGACTACCTCGCTTGTGCCATCGGATGCCAGACGATCGATCATCACATGGTCGAACCCGGTCAGCGCGCGGACCCGGCGCGCTCCGGCGTTCAACAAAGCCGGCAGGTCGCCACCCTGGTCGAGGCCGCCAATCATGCCACGGACGATGCCGATGATGTCGCCGTGATCGTGCGCGCTGGCCGGTTCGGCTTCGATCAGCACGCACCGCTCGTTCATGTGCAGCGAAACATCAAAACGCCGATCATCGCCGGCCAGGGTACAGCCAAAAATGCGCTCCGCGACATCGGGGCCGCGAACCATCGCCAGCCGATTGCGCAAGTCGTGGACCGAATCGTCGGTAAACAGGCCCGTAATCGGCTGTCCGATCAGTGTTTTCTCGGTCATGGGGAAAAATTGGTCGATATTGGCTGATGCGTGGCTGATCCGCCAATCGCGTGACAACAGGATGAGGAAACCGATCGGCTGGATCGCGTCCGGATGACGGACCTGTGCGCTCACCCCGCGCCGGACCCGAATATGCGGTCGAAGATCGTGTCGATCTGGGCGAAATGATAATCGAGGTCGAAATTGGCCTCGAGTGCTGCCGGGTCGAGGTGCGCGGTGACTTCGGGGTCGGCCCTGAGCAGTTCGAGCAGCGACAGCGCGCCGTCCGATTGCCACACTTTCATCGCGTTGCGCTGAACCACAGCATAGCTGTCCTCGCGGCTGACCCCGGCCCGGGTCAATGCAAGCAGCACGCGCTGCGAGTGCACCAGTCCGCCCATCCGGTCGAGATTCTTCATCATCCGCTCGGGGTAAACCAGCAATTTGTCGATCACTCCGGTCAGTCGATCAAGCGCGAAATCAAGCGTGATCGTCGCGTCGGGGCCGATGAACCGCTCGACCGACGAATGGCTGATGTCCCGCTCATGCCATAATGCGACATTCTCCATCGCCGGGACGACCGCCGATCGCACCATACGCGCCAGCCCGGTAAGATTTTCGGTCAGCACCGGATTGCGCTTGTGCGGCATCGCCGAGCTGCCCTTCTGGCCGGGGGCGAAATATTCCTCGGCCTCGAGCACTTCGGTCCGCTGGAGGTGGCGGATCTCGACCGCCAGCCGCTCGATCGAAGAGGCAATCACGCCCAGCGTTGCGAAATACATCGCATGGCGGTCTCGCGGGATGATTTGGGTCGAGGTCGGCTCGATCGCGAGGCCGAGCTGCTTCGCGACATGCGCTTCGACCCTGGGGTCGATATTGGCGAAGGTGCCGACCGCGCCCGAAATCGCGCAAGTGGCGATCTCGTCGCGCGCCGCGACCAGCCTTGCTCGGTTGCGATCGAACTCGGCATAGGCTTGCGCCAGCTTCAGGCCGAAGGTCACCGGTTCGGCGTGGATGCCGTGGCTGCGGCCGATGGTCGGAGTCAGCTTATGCTCGAATGCGCGGCGCTTGAGCACAATAAGCAACGCATCGAGATCCGCGATGAGGATCTCGGCGGCCTGCTTCATTTGCACGCTCAGCGATGTGTCGAGCACGTCGGAGCTGGTCATGCCCTGGTGGAGATAGCGCGATTCCTCGCCCATCTTGCTGCCCGCCCAGGTCAAAAAGGCGATCACGTCGTGCCGCGTCACCGCCTCGATCGCGTCGATCGCGGGAACGTCGATCTCGCCAAGCACATCGCCATCATAAGCGGCGCGGATTTTGGCGGCGTCGGCGGCGGGAATCATCCCGATCTGACCCATCGCCTCGGCTGCGAACACCTCGATCGCAAACCAGATCCGGTAGCGATTCTCGGCCGACCAGATCGCGGTCATTTCCGGGCGGGAATATCGAGGGACCATCGGAGACTTTCAGTTCGAGTGATGCGCGCCGCCTAGCAAAGCCGCCCGCCGCCTACAATCGACCCGGCTCAGATCAATCCCAGCGCCTTCATGCTCGTCCGCCCGGTCGCGCCGACGATGACATGGTCGTGGACCGCGATCTTCATGTGGCGGCCGGCTTCGATCAGGTCTTTGGTCAGGCGAATGTCCTGGCCGCTGGGTGATGGATCGCCGCTGGGATGGTTGTGCACCATGATGAGCGCGGTGGCGCCAAGCGCGATGGCGCGGGCGATCACTTCGCGGACATGGACCGAGGCCTCGTCAACCGAGCCGCGCCACAACGCCTCATTGGCGATCAGGACATTCTTGGCGTTGAGGAAGAGGACGCGGACCTCCTCGATCAGACTGTGGGCCATCGCCGCCTGCAGATAATCGCCGAGCGCGTCCCAGCTCGACAGCAAGGGACGGCCTTCGATCCGGGTTTCGAGCAGCCGCAGCGCGCTGGCCTGGGCAATTTTGATCGCGGCCGCCATACCGTCGCTCAGCCCGGCGCCGATCAGTGCCTTGGGTTCGGCCGATAATAAGGGTCCTAGTCCGCCGAATTCGGCCAGCAGCCGTTTGGCGATCGGCTTGGTATCGCGCCGCGGGACCGCCAGCGCGAGAAGATACTCCACCAGTTCATGGTCGAGCAACGCCGTGCCCCCTCCATCGAACAGGCGCTGGCGCAGGCGGGCGCGGTGGCCGCTGCTGTCGGTTGTCGGATCCCCCATTGCGCGCCACGCTAGGTAGCTGGCGCGTTTCGCGCAACGTGGCATTGTGCCGCATACGGAACGGTGATGGCCGCGCGGGGTTAAAGGGGCGATGGTGGCGTGGAGCAAAAGCGATGGTGGGAACGGGAGCGACGCGTCTGGCGCCGCAGTCCTCTATCGTCGTCGGCCGCTGCGCAAGGCGGGCGTCGTCCTCCTCGGGTTGCTGCTGGTGTTGCTCATCGCGCTTGCGGTGGCGTGGATCGAGCGCCGACCGATCGCCAACGACATTCTGGCGCGCGAGATGGAGAAGCGAGGAGTCCAGGCGACCTATCACCTCGACCGGATCGGACTTCGCACCCAGCAGATCAGCGATATCGTCATCGGCGACCCTCGGCGCCCCGACCTCACCGCGCGCTTCGCCCAGGTGGAAATGCGGATCAAATGGGATGGCAGCATCCAGGTTTACCGGATCGTCGCGCGCGGGGTGCGACTGCGCGGACGGGTTGCTGGCGGCAAGGTCAGTTGGGGGCAGATCGACAAATTCCTTCCACCGCCGAGCGGCAAGCCGTTTCGATTCCCCAATATCGTGCTCGATGTCGCGGACACTGGTGTCGCGCTGACGACTCCGTTCGGGCCGCTCGGATTCGCGGTTCAGGGCGCGGGCAACCTCACCGGCGGATTCAAGGGGCGAATCGCGGCTGCGAGCCCAAGACTGGTTCCCGGCAAGTGCGAGATGGTCGGGATGCGCGCTTCGGTTGCGCTGACGATCGAGGCCCGGCGTCCGCATGTCGTCGGCCCGCTCAACGCGGCGCGATTCACCTGTCCGCAGAGCCGGATTGCGCTGGTCGAGCCGCGCATGGAGGTCGACACCCGGTTCAGCGAGGCATTCGCAAGCTTCGACGGCAATGGGCGGATGACGGTCGCGTCGTTGAGCGCCGGGGACAACGGCCTTGCCGCGCTCAATGGTACATTAAGCTTCATCGGCAACCCCAAAGCGGCGCGGGGCGACATCAACCTGTCGGCCCAGCGCGCGCGGCTCGGCGCGATCTTCATCGACCGGACCCGGCTTAATGGCAAATATCTGCTCGGCGCGGCGCGGGGCGATATGGTGCTGGTCGCCGATTATGAAGCGAACAGCGCCGCCCTCGCGCCGAGCGTGACGGCAGGGTTTACCGGCCCGCTGGCCAGCGCGCGCCAGACGCCACTGGGGCCGATCGCGGCCGCCATCGGTAATGCTATCATCCGCACCTCGCGCGGGTTTGACGCCAGGGGCGCGCTGCGGTTGGTCAATTTCCCCGGTGGCGGCGCAGCGCGGATCGAGACTGCCGACGCCCGCAGCCCAGGCGGTGGGCGGATCCGCGTTTCGGGCGGGGACGGGGACGGGGTCACTTATTACTGGCCATCGGGCAAGATCCGGGTCGACGGGTTGATCGAAACGCAAGGCGGCGGACTGCCCACCGCTCGGGTCGAGCTTAGCCAGCCGCGCAGTGGGGCGCCGATGAGCGGCGTCGCCAACATCGCGCCTTATGCGACCGGCGGGGCGCGGATCGCTTTGGCCCCGGTGCGCTTTGCTGCGGCACGCGACGGATCGACCGCAGTCGACACCATCGCCTTGCTCGACGGACCGTTTTCGGGCGGACGCGTGCGCGGGCTTCGCATCCCCATCAGCGGTCGGATCGGTGGCAATGGCGGTTTCGAATTCGGGCGTGGGTGCGTCGACACGCGCTTTGCCGAACTCCAGGCGGGCTCGCTCCGGCTTGGCCCGACGCGGCTGCCGTTATGCGCGGTCGGCCCCGCGATTCTCTATCAGCGCGCCGGCGGCCCGCTGGTCATGGACGCGAGCGTCAACCGCCCGCGGCTGGTTGGGCGGCTTGGCAAGTCACCGGTCACGATCACTGCCGCCAACGCCCGGCTGGTCGGCGGTGACAGCTTCGGCGCCAACGCACTGACGATGTGGCTCGGGCAAAACGAAGCCCCGCTTTTGCTCAATGCGAATAAAGTTCGCGGGACGTTCGACGGGCGCGGGGTCAACGGCACCTTTACTGGCGCTGGAGGGACGATTGGCAAGGTCCCGTTGCTGCTGAGCGACGCGGCGGGTCGCTGGCGTGTGGATAAGGGGAATCTCGCAGTGGATGGCGCGTTGACGGTGTCCGATCGCGCCGAGCAATCGCGTTTCTATCCGCTGCGCAGCGACAATGTCCGTTTCACGCTGGCCGATGACATGATCCGCGCCATCGGCACGCTCAAGCATCCGGCGAGCGGGACCAGGGTTACCGATGTTGTTATCCGGCATCGCCTGTCCAGCGGGGTCGGCGATGCGGTCCTCGACGTTCCCGCTATTCGCTTCGGTCAAGGCTTGCAGCCCGAAGAACTGACGCGACTGACCGAGGGGGTCATCGCGCTGGTCAACGGCACGGTCGGCGGTCGCGGGCGGATTGCCTGGGACGAGAAGGCGGTCACCAGCACCGGCGATTTCGGGACCGACGACCTGGACCTTGCGGCGGCGTTCGGCCCGGTTACCGGGATCAAAGGCAGAATGCATTTCTCCGACCTGCTTGGGCTGACCACCGATCCTGGACAAAGTCTGACGGTGGCGACGATCAACCCGGGTATTCTGGTCGAGAACGGAATCGTCACTTATCAGCTGTTGCCCGATCAGAAGGTTCGGGTGGAAGGCGGGCGCTGGCCGTTCATGGGCGGCGAGCTGATCTTGCGCGAGACCGTGCTCAACTTCGGCAAACCGAGCCCGAAACGACTTACTTTCGAGGTCGTCGGTCTCGACGCACATCGGTTGGTCGACAGCTTCGGCTTCAAGGAAATCAATGCGTTCGGGATTTTCGATGGCGTCCTGCCGATGATCTTTGACGAAAATGGCGGGCGGATCGTCGGCGGGCGGCTCGATTCGCGCGCTGAAGGTGGGACCCTGGCCTATGATGGCGTGGTCAGCCGGGCCAATCTCGGGATGTTCGGCGGGCTGGCGTTCGATGCGCTGCGCTCGCTCCGGTTCAAGGCGATGATCGTTCGACTCGATGGCGACCTTGCCGGCGAATTTGCGACGCGGCTGACGATCGATCAGGTGGCCCTCGGCGAGACGACCAAGACCCAGCGGTTTATCAAGACGATCAACCGCATCCCGTTCAAGTTCAACGTCACCATCAAAGGGCCATTCCGCGCGCTGATCGCGACCGCCAAGGCGTTCAAGGACCCGCGTGCGGTGGTCGACCAAGCGCTGCCGGTCCCGCTCGACCAGATCCCCGGCATTGCTACCGATGTCCGTCGCCGCGAGGAAGACCAGACCCAGACCCAGACCCCGGTCGGCCGAGAAATTGAAATTACTTCCACACCCCCAGCGCAAGGTGAGTGACGATGATGCGAACCCCAACCATAGGCTATCTGGCGCCGCTCGCGGCGGCGATGCTCCTTCCGGCGCTGTCGGGCTGCGTCTCGTTGAAGACCCCGGAAAAGCCGATCGAAATCAATTTGAACGTCACCATTCGCCAGGAAGTGTTGGTGCGGTTGCAGCGCGACGTCGAGCAATTGATCAACCAGAACCCCGATGCGTTCCCGACGACTCCGCCGCCGGCCGGAACCCCGAAATGAGCTTGGCGATCCGCATAGCGGGTTTTGCGCTTGCCGCTGCGGCCTTGCCGCTCGCGGTGGCGGTTGCGCAATCCTCGGGTATCGCGGTCTCGGCACGCGCGGCGGGACAGGTCGGCGAGCGGTTCGACGGTTATCTCGGTTTTTCGACGCCTCCGTCTGCAACGCTGCGTACCCAAGTCGATGCAATCAACATCCGCCGCCGCTCACTGTACAGTTCGCTCGCGGTCCGCCGCGGGGTTGCGCCGGCGGACGTCGGGATTGCCGCAGCCTGCGAACTGATGCGACGGGTTGCGGTCAACGAGGCCTATCTGCTGGGCGACGGTGTATGGCGGCGGCGGTCGGCGGGGCAGGCGGCGCCCAAGCCCGATTATTGCGGTTGAGGCGCGACCGGCGCAGTTGACTAATCGCTAACGCATTCATAAAGGGACGGCGCCCAGGCGGGGTCGTTCTCCGCCATGATCCTTGCCTTTCGCGCCCGCATTTTTCGAAGTGTCGGCGCACATATACGGGAGTTGAGGTGGATGGTGATGGACGAATCCGGGCAGGATCCGAAGTCTCCTGAAGATGCTCGGCTGACATCGCTCAACCAGCGATTGAGGCAGGCGCAATTGGAGGAGGCAGCCAGGAAAGGCAGGCCGGACGCCGAAAGGTCGCAGCGATTGGTGCGATCGGTCGGTACGCGCTTGCTGTACGACATGGTCGGACTTCCGTTCGGTGGTGGCCTGATTGGCTGGCTGCTGGATCGGTGGTTCGGGACCGCGCCGTGGGTCATGCTGGCGATGCTGTTCCTTGGGTTCGGCCTCGCCGTCAGGAATGTCATGCGTGTTTCAAAGCAGGGCCAGGATTAGCCCCCGGGGAAGTTGAACAGTGGCGGCCGAAACAAAAATCGACCCGATGCACCAGTTCCAGATCGAGCCGATTTTCGGCTCGCTGGGGAATGGCAGTCCGTTCGTGTTCACCAACAGCGCGTTGTGGATGCTGATCGTCCTCGCGGCGATCTGGGTGTTCATGCTCGGTGGGATGAAGCGCGAACTGGTTCCCGGCCGCTGGCAGGTCGCGGTGGAAGGGATCACCGGTTTCATCACCTCGATGCTCGACACCAATGTCGGACCCGAAGGGCGCAAATATGTCCCGTGGGTGTTCACCGTCTTCATCTTTATCCTGACCGCGAACCTGATGGGCATGATGCCGTTCGGAATCGTTCCCGGCGTCCATCCCTTCACCGTCACGAGCCAATTCACGATCACCGGGGTGATGGCGATCATCAGTTTCGCGATCGTCCTGATCGTCGGTTTCTGGAAGCACGGGCTGCACTTCTTCTCGCTGTTCGTGCCGGGCGGTACGCCGTTCGTCTTGAAGCTGCTGATCGTGCCGATCGAGTTCGTGTCGTTCCTGGTCCGTCCGTTCAGCCTCGCGCTGCGGTTGTTCGTGGCGATGATCGCCGGTCATATCCTGATCAAGGTGTTCGGGAATTTCATCGTCAGCGGGTTGAACGCGGAGGGCTATTTGGGTCCGGCGATCAGCCTTTTGTCCTTCGCGTTCATCATCGGGGTCAGCGCGCTCGAGCTTTTGGTATGTGCCATTCAGGCCTACGTCTTCGCCTTGCTCACGTCGCTTTACATCAACGACGCGGTCAATCTTCACTAAGCTTTTTTGGTTTTCCTCAAGGAGTAACAACATGGATCTCGCTTCAGCCCAAGTCATTGGTGCCGGTCTTGCCGCGATTGGCGTCGGCGTCGCCGCTGTCGGCGTCGGCACCGTCTTCGGTTCGTTCCTCCAGGGCGCGCTGCGCAACCCGGCTGCGGCCGAAAGCCAGCAGGGCCGTCTGTTCATCGGCTTTGCGGCCGCCGAACTGTTGGGCCTGATCGCCTTCGCCGTGGCGATGATCATCCTCTACGCCCGCTAATCCAACGATGCCGGTGGCGGGGCGTTCGCGTCCCGCCGCGCTTCGGGGAGTTTCGATGCCTCAGCTCAACCAGCTCGCGCTCGTCGCTTATTCGCAGTTCCTGTGGCTGCTGCTCGTGCTCGGGCTGATCTATTTCGGGATCGGCAAGGGCATGCTGCCCAAGATCCAGTCGACGGTCGATGCCCGCGACAAGGCGATCGCCGATGACCTCGCCGCAGCCGACGCTGCGCGGACCGAGGCCGACGCGACCGAGGAGGCTTATCGTCAGCGGATGGATCACAGCCGGGGCGAGGCGATGAAGCTGACCGCCGCAGCCAAGCAGGAAGGTGTCCGCGAAAGCGAGCGCCGTGCGGCACAGGCCGATGCCGCCAACCAGACCAGGCTGTCCGAGGCGGCGGCGCGCATCCACAAAGCGAGCGACAAAGCTCGCGCCGACATCGACAAGGTCGCAGCGGAAATGACGCAGGACATCGTGAAGAAGGTCGCCGGACTGACGGTTGGCCGCGACGAAGCGGCCGAAGCGGTGCGGATGGCGGTGACCCATGGCTGAGCCGCATCCCCAGTCGCTGGCGACCAGTGCCGGGACCGAAGTTCCAGCGCATGAAGCGTTTGTCGAGCCGACGTCTTACGGAATGAGCCCGACCTTCTTCGTCGCGCTGGCGATGATCGTGGTTCTGGCCATTCTCGTGTGGAAGAAGGTCCCGGCGGCAATCGGCAAAGCGCTCGATGGCAAGATCGCCGCGATCCGCGAACAGCTCGACGAAGCCGCGGCGCTGCGCAAGGAAGCCGAGGCGCTGAAGGCCGAATATCAGGCCAAGGCCGACGCTGCGGAAGGCGAGGCCGCAGCAATGGTCGAGCGCGCCCGGGCCGAAGCCCGAAACATCCTCGCCAAGGCCAATGCCGATGCGGAAGCGCTCGTCGAGCGTCGCGCCAGGATGGCCGAAGACAAGATCGCCGCCGAGGAACGCTCGGCCATCGCCGCCTTGCGGACCACCGCCGCCGATGCCGCCAGCCGCGCGGCGGCGAGGCTCATCGCCGAGCGCAACGACGCGCAGGCCGACGCCAAGCTGGTCGACAGCGCGATCGCCGGGCTGGGCAAAGCTCGCTGACCGGGCGGGTTACTGCTGATGCTGACCACCTGAAGCGCTGACGCCCTCCAGCACCTGGCTCGCCGCGCTGTTGCTGGCTTCGCGGCTGAGGTCGCCGAGGCTGACCATTCCGACCAGCTTGCCGTCGCCATCGACCACCGGCAGGCGGCGGACCTGCGCATCGCTCATTTTCTGCGCGATCGCCGCGACATCGTCTTCCTCACGGGCGCAGACCACGTCGCCGCTCATCAGGTCGCGGACCGATGCTTCGGGCCCGTGCCCGTGGGCCACGCCGCGCACCGCGATGTCGCGGTCGGTGATCATGCCGATGACCTTGCCATCGTCGCACACCGGGATCGACCCGGTGTCGGCGCTGAGCATGAAGCTCGCGGCGTCCTTCGCGCTCTGGTCGGCGGTCACGGTCTCGAGCTTGGTCGTCATCAGGTCGCGGATTTTCATTGTGTCTCTCCTTAAGCTGCGTGCGCTCAACGAACCGCCGAAGCGCCCCGTTCCGCCTAAGGCAGATTCATCGTCAAAAGGTCATAGGTCGCGACCAGTTCGTCCTTCTGGTTCATCACTTCGACCGCCCAGCGCACCTGCCCGCTGGCGGCGTCCTTCAACGTCATCGAGCGCACGGTCAGCTCGACCCGCATCGAATCGCCCGGATAGAGCGGGGTCAGGAAGCGCAAATTCTCGAGCCCGGTATTGGCCAGCACCGGGCCCGGCGCGGGGTCGACGAACAGTCCGGCGGCGAAGCTGAGAATCAGATAGCCGTGCGCCACCCGGCCCTCGAAAATCGGATTCGCGCGGGCCGCATCATCGTCCATGTGGGCGTAGAAATTATCGCCGGTGAACGCCGCGAAATGCTCGATATCGGCGACGGTGACGGTCCGGCTGGCGGTTTTCAGCGTGTCGCCGACGCTGAGCTCGGCGATGCGCTTGCGGAACGGATGCACCGCGACCTCGGTCTTGGGCGCGCCGTTGATATAGGATCCGGCGATCGCCGCGATGATCGCCGGTGACGACTGCAATGCAGTGCGCTGCATATAATGTTTCACCCCGCGGATACCGCCCAGCTCCTCGCCGCCGCCGGCGCGACCGGGGCCGCCGTGGGTGAGGACCGGCAGCGGCGATCCGTGACCGGTCGATTCCCTGGCGTTGGTCCGATCGACAATCAGCATGCGCCCGTGAAACGCGCCCGCGCCAAGCACGAAATCGCGCGCGGCGGCGGGGTCATGGGTGAACAGTGACAAAGCCAGGCTGCCCTTGCCGCGATTGGCCAAAGCGATGGCGTCGGACAGGTCGCGATAAGGCATGATCGTCGCGACCGGGCCGAATGCCTCGACATCATGCGCCGCGTCGCACGCCCACGGGTCGTCAGCGCGCAGCAGCACCGGCGACAGGAACGCGCCGCCGACCGGTCCGGGGTCGACCCCGGGATCGCCCGCGACGATCCGCGCGCCGCCGGCTGCAAGCTCGGCGATGCGGGCGCGGACATCGTCCCGCTGGGCGATGCTGACGAGCGCGCCCATGCCGGTCGCCTCGTCGCGCGGGTCGCCGATCCTGGTCGCGGCGAGCGTGGCGCAAAGCGCGTCCTGCAGCGCGTC
>JANPMU010000075.1:0-2347 GCA_031427095.1 Sphingomonas sp. | reverse complement strand
CGAAGCCGCGCGGGCGATCCTGGACTTCTGGTTCGGCGAGGTCGGCCATGAGCGCTGGTTCGTCAAGGACTCCCAACTCGACACGGCGATTGCCAGCCGTTTCGCCCGCCTGCGCAACGCGGTCCTTGCCAGCCGCGCGGTGGCGTGGCGCGATTCACCGCAAACCGTGCTGGCGGCAATCATCCTGCTCGACCAATTCTCCCGCAACATGCACCGCGGCCACCGCCGGGCGTTCGAGGCGGACCCGCTCGCCCGCGAGCTGACCATGCTTGCACTCAACCGCGGCTGGCAAATGATGCTCGGCACGCACCAGCGCCAGTTCCTGCTGATGCCGTTGATGCATAGTGAAAAGCTGACGGATCAGCAGCGCTCGCTGGCCGAATTTGGCGCGCTTGCCGACCAGAATATCGGCCAGTTCGCGCAGGCGCATCACGATCAGATCTTGCGCTTCGGCCGCTTCCCCGGTCGCAATGCCGCGCTCGGCCGTCGCTCGACCGAGGTCGAGCAGGGGTTGATCGATGAGGGCGCGACATTCTGAAACCTTGACCCGCAACGCCCCCCCGGCTAAGCGCCCGGGCGTCGTTTAGCGACAAGATATCGATGGTGGCACAAATGCAAGTGCACGCTGGCCGGCGAGGTTTCGCCCGCCGGCGTTTCTTGCGTTCGGGCCTGCATCGACAGGAGTGACAGCATGTTCGACAGTCTGAGCGATCGCCTTGGCGGTGTGTTCGACAAGCTTCGCGGTCGCGGCGCCTTGTCGGAAGCCGACGTGCGCTCGGCGATGCGCGAAGTCCGGGTCGCTTTGCTCGAAGCCGATGTCGCGCTGCCTGTCGCGCGCGATTTCGTTGATCGCGCGACCGAGCTCGCCGTCGGTCAGGACGTGCTGCGGTCGATCACTCCGGGCCAGCAGGTCGTCAAGATCGTTCACGACGCGCTGATCGAGATGCTCGGCGGCGTCGGAGGAGACGGCGGGGCGGCCGATCTGAACCTCGACGTCAATCCGCCTGCGGTGATCATGATGGTCGGCCTGCAGGGTTCGGGCAAGACCACCACCACCGCCAAGCTCGCCAAGCGGCTGACCGAGAAACAGCGCAAACGCGTCCTGATGGCCAGCCTCGACGTTGCCCGACCGGCGGCGCAGGAACAGCTCGCGGTGCTCGGGCGCCAGGCGAAGGTCGAAACGCTGCCGATCGTAACCGGCCAGTCGCCGGTCGAAATCGCCAGGCGGGCACTCCAGGCAGCCAAACTCCAGGGTTATGACGTCCTGCTGCTCGATACGGCCGGCCGCCTCCATGTCGACGACGCGCTGATGGGCGAGATGAAGGCGGTCGCGCTGGCTGCCAACCCGGCCGAGATCCTGCTGGTCGTCGACAGCCTGACCGGACAGGATGCGGTCAACGTCGCCAAGGGCTTCGGCGGGCAGGTTGATCTGTCGGGCGTGATCCTCACCCGCATGGACGGCGATGCGCGCGGTGGCGCGGCGCTGTCGATGCGCGCGGTCACCGGCAAGCCGATCAAGTTCGCCGGTACGGGCGAGGGGCTCGACGCGCTTGAGGCATTCCATCCGAGCCGGGTCGCCGGACGGATCCTCGGCATGGGCGACGTCGTCAGCCTGGTCGAACGCGCCGCCGAGACGATTCAGGTCGAGGACGCCGAAAAGCTCGCCGCCAAGATGGCGAAGGGCAAGTTCGACCTCGACGACCTTCGGTTGCAGATCGGGCAGATGCAGCGGATGGGCGGGCTCGGTGCGCTGGCGTCGATGATGCCGGGAATGAAGGGCCTCAAGGGCGCGGTCGACAAGGCCGACGACAAGGCGCTGGTCCATCTCGACGCGATGATGGGGTCGATGACTCCCAAAGAGCGCGCCCGGCCCGACATCATCAACGCCAAGCGCAAGATCCGGATCGCCAAGGGCGCGGGGCGCACCGTGCAAGAGGTCAACAAGCTGCTCAAGATGCACCAGGAAATGGCCAATGCGATGAAGCGGCTCAAGAAAATGGGCGGCTTTGGCAAGCTTGCCGCGCTGTTCAGCCAGGGCGGGCTCGAAGGCGCGCTCGGCGGGATGGCGCCAAATGCGATGCCTCCCGGCGGCTTGCCCGGGCTTCCCGGCGGGTCTGCCCCGTTCAACCTGCCGTCCGGTTTCAACAAATTCTCCAAAAAGTAACACAATCTCCTGAAAGGAAACTAAAATGCTCGCAATTCGTCTGGCCCGTGGCGGCTCCAAGAAGCGCCCATATTATCGCCTCGTCGTGGCCGACAACCGGAGCCCGCGCGACGGTCGCTTCATTGAAAAGCTCGGCACGTATAATCCGCTGCTCGCCAAGGATTCACCCGATCGCGTGAAGCT
>JANPMU010000074.1:0-7245 GCA_031427095.1 Sphingomonas sp. | reverse complement strand
CGAAGCTCGAGGCGCTTCCCGGGGTCACCGGAGTCGAGATCGCCGGGCCCGGCTTCATCAACCTGCGGCTCGCCGACGACATGTGGCGCGCCGAACTCGCCGAGATCATCGCGCGCGGCGATGATTATGGCCGCTCGGCGGTCGGTGCAGGCGAGCGGGTCAATGTCGAATATGTCTCGGCCAATCCGACCGGGCCGATGCACATGGGGCATTGCCGCGGCGCGGTGGTCGGCGATGCGCTCGCCAATGTGCTCGAAGCGGCGGGGTTCGCGGTCACCCGCGAATATTATGTCAACGACGCCGGCAGCCAGGTCGACACGCTCGCGCGCTCGGCGCACCTGCGCTACCGCGAGGCGCTGGGCGAGGATGTCGGCGCAATTCCCGAAGGGCTGTATCCGGGCGATTATCTGATCTCGGTCGGCGACCTGCTCGCCGCCGAATATGGCGATCGCTATGCCGCCGCGCCCGAAGCCGAATGGCTGGCTCTGTTCAAGACGCGCACGGTCGCGGAGATGCTCGACCTGATCCGCGCCGATCTGGCCTTGCTCGGCATTCACCACGATATTTTCGCTTCCGAAGCCGAGCTCCACGCGGCGGGGGCCCCCGACCGCGCAATGGCCGATCTCGACGCCAAAGGCCTCGTCTATCAAGGCGTATTGGAAGCCCCCAAGGGCGACGGTCATGATGATTGGGAACCGGTCGAGCTGACCCTGTTCCGCTCGACGCGGTTCGGCGACGATCAGGACCGCCCGCTCAAGAAATCCGACGGCAGCTGGACCTATTTCGGCGGCGACGCGGCCTATCATCTCCAGAAAGCGCAATCCGCCGATCACCTCGTCAACATCTGGGGCGCGGACCATGCCGGGACGGTCAAGCGGATCCAGGCGGCGGTCACTGCCTTGACCGACGGACGGGTCGATCTCGACGTCAAGATTGTCCAGATGGTCCGCCTGTTCCGCGCCGGCGAACCGGTCAAGATGTCCAAGCGCTCGGGGTCGTTCGTCACGCTCGCCGATGTCGTCCATGAGGTCGGCAAGGATGTCGTGCGGTTCATGATGCTGACCCGCCGCGCCGACGCCCCGCTCGATTTCGACTTTGCCAAGGTGGTCGAGGCGTCGAAGGACAATCCGGTATTCTACGTCCAATATGCCCATGCGCGGATCGCCTCGCTGCAGCGCAAGGCGGGCGAGGCGGGGATCGCGCTTGATGCGCCCGCCGACTTGACCCTGCTCGACGCCGAGGAGCTCGCTTTGGTCCAGCTCGCGGCACAATATCCGCGCCAGATCGAGGCCGCCGCGCTGGCCCATGAGCCGCATCGCATCGCGTTCTACGTGGGCGATCTCGCGGCCGCATTCCATTCGCTGTGGAACCGCGGCAACGACGACCCCGGGCGGCGCTTTGTGCTTGAGGATAAAGTGGAATTGACCCGCGCGCGGCTGGAACTGGCGCGCGGAATCGGGCAGATCCTGCGCAGCGGACTGGCGTTGATGGGAGTCGCGGCCACCGAGGAGATGCGCTGATGACCAATGCGCCGGCGGAAAGAAATGTGGACCGGCTGCCCTGGCTTGAGCCATTTGGCGAAAGCGAACGGGCGCGGGCGCGGACGCCGGCGTCGCGAACCATACTGGTCGGACTGCTGGTCGCGTTCATCGGCGTTGCGCTGGTCGCGGCGTTCTTGCTCGGCTACCGGGTCGCCGCCCCCGCTGGCGGGCCCATGGTCGCCGATGCCGCGCCGGACCGATCGATCAAGGTCGCTGGCGGCGAGCTGCCCGTCGTCGAACCGGCAGTCGTGCCGCCCTTGCAAGCGCGTCCGGCTGAGCCGAAACCGGTCTCCGCGACCGCGCCGGCCGCAGGATCGCAGGCGCGCCCCGAGCGGATCGCCAAAACTCGTCCGGCGAGCGTCAGGCCGCAGTCCGCGCCGCGGCGGGTCGTTCAGCCCAAGCGCGCGGCGCACCGTGTCGCCCGGCCGCCCAAGGTGGCGGTTGCGCGCCGCCCGATCCGTTGGCCACCGCCGCCCTCGGCCGGTCCTTCGGGGCGGGTGATCCAGCTTGGCGCTTTCTACACCCCGCGCCAGGCCGACCGCGCGTGGCGGGCCTATATCAAGCGATTCCCCTATCTCGCGACCCGCCCCAAGGTCGTCGTCCCGACCCCCCCGCGCAAAGGCAAAAGGCGGCTCTACCGGCTCCAGCTCGGGACCGTGTCGCAGCCCCAGTCGGTCGGCCTGTGCGAATATTTGCGCGCGCATCGCGGCAATTGCGTGGTGGTTTACCGGTGACTTGGCGCTCGGCATCGGCGACAAGCATGACCATTCGCAGTGACAGGAGAGACGGATGACCGACGGCCAGGCCGCTTATGACGAGCAGGGGCTTCCCTGGCTCGAAGCGGTCGACGATGAGGACGGCCCGCGCGGCGTCTCGGCGAAAAAGATGCTCGCGGGGTTGTTCGCCGTTCTCCTCGCGGTCGGAATCGTCGGCGCGACTCTGTTCTGGATCGGGCGCCGCGATGCTGGCCGCACGGCCGGCGGCGCGGCCGAACTGATCCGCGCCGAACCCGGCCCCTACAAGGTTCGCCCCGACGATCCCGGCGGGCTCGATGTGGCCGGCGACAGCGGCACCGCTTTCGCCACCGGCGCGGGTGAGGATCGCGACGCCGAGATCGATCTGGGCGCGGTCGCCGAAACCCCGATCGCGCGTCCCGTGAAAATTGCGCCAAAGCCCGAACCCGCGCCCGAACCGAAAAGCTTTCCCGGCAATGAGACCAAGGAGGCGGTCGCGCCCGACGCGCCCGCTCCGGTGCAAACCGGAGGCAGTGGCAGCGTCATCCAGCTCGGCGCATTTTCCTCTGCGGCGAAGGCCGAAGGTGCGTGGAACGCGTTGACCGCGCGCTTCCCGGCGATCGGCGCGATGGGCAAGATCATCGTGCCGGTGAAATCGGGCACCGCGACCTTGTATCGCCTGCGCGCCGGTGCGGCCTCGCCGGCCGACGCCAAACAGGCCTGCGCGAGCCTGCGCGTGGCCGGTGAAAGCTGTGTGGTGATCGGCTGATGCAGGCGGCGATCTATGGTCTCGCCGGGGCCGCACTCAACGCTCACGAACGCGCCTTCTTCGGCGACGCCGACCCCGCGGGGTATATATTGTTCAAGCGCAACTGCGTCGACCCGGCGCAATTGCTCGCTCTGACCGATGCCTTGCGCGGGCTGTCGGGGCGCGACGATTTGCCGATCCTGATCGACCAGGAGGGCGGGCGGGTCGCGCGGATGCAGCCGCCGGTGTGGCCGGCCTTCCCCAATGCCGAAGCCTTTGCGCGGCTCTATGCCATCGCCCCCTCGTCGGCGATCGAGGCGGCGCGGGTCAACGCCCGGGCGATCGCGCTGATGCTGCGAAGCTGCGGGATCAACGTCAACGCGCTGCCTTTGCTCGACGTTCGCCAGCCCGGGGCATCGGACATCATCGGCGACCGTGCGCTTGGCACCGAGCCGATGCAGGTCGCGGCTTTGGGCCGTGCGGTGCTCGAAGGCATGGCCTCGGCCGGCGTGGTCGGGATCATCAAGCATTTGCCCGGCCACGGCCGCGCTCTGGTCGACAGCCACAAGGCCTTGCCAGTGGTCAGCGCGTCGGCCGAGGAGCTCGACATGGATCTCGAGCCGTTCGAGCGATTGCGAGCGGCGCCGATGGCGATGACCGCGCACGTCGTCTACACCGCCTGGGATCCCGATTTCCCCGCCAGCCTGTCGCAAACCGTGATCGGCGACATCATCCGCGGCCGGATCGGTTTCGACGGCTGGCTGATGTCCGACGACCTCGGCATGGACGCGCTCAGCGGAGATTATGGGGACCGCGCCGCGGGGGTCATCGCGGCGGGGTGCGATGTCGCGCTGCATTGCTCGGGCGACATGGCCGAAATGGTCGCGGTCGCGGGGGCGGTGCCGCGGATGACGACCGAAAGCGACGCCCGCCTGACCCGCGCCATGGCCAGCGCGCTGATCGACGGCGAAGGCCCCGACTTCGCCGAGTCCGTCGCGAAGCGCGATACGCTGCTGGCTTTGGCGTGAGGTTCGCATAGCCCTGCCTTCGCAGCGATCGAAAGTGGCGCTAGTCTGGCCTGATGGACTCACCCGACCCGTTCGACACCGCGCCCGTCCGCCCGGCCGACGCGTTCACCCTCAGCCTCGACGGCTGGGAGGGGCCGCTCGACCTGCTCCTGACGCTGGCGCGCGCGCAGAAGGTCGATCTCCACGCCATCTCGATCCTCGCTCTGGTCGAGCAATATCTCGATTATCTCGCCAATGCGCGTCAGCTGAAGCTTGAGATCGCGGCCGATTATCTGGTCATGGCGGCATGGCTGGCTTATTTGAAATCCTGCCTGCTGCTGCCGCGTGACATCGCGGCGGATCCCAGCGCGGAAGAGCTCGCGCTCCGGCTTCAGCTTCGCCTTCAGCGACTGGATGCGATGCGCGAGGCCGGCGCGCGCCTGCTTGGCCGCGACCGGATCGGCCGCGACGTGTTCGTCCGCGCGGCCCCGGAAGGCCTCAAGCACATCCGCCGCTCGGCGTGGCAGGTCACCCCGTTCGCGGTGTTCGCCGCTTATGGCGCGGTCAAGGCGCGCACCGGCCCGGCCACGCATGTCATCGCCCAACGCGCGGTGATGGGGCTCGAGGAAGCGATCGAGCGAGTCGCGCGGATGATCGGCGCTGGGTTCGAATGGATCGACCTGCGCGATTTCCTGCCCGCAACCGGCGATCCCGCTTATCGCCGCTCGGCGCTCGCCTCGAGCTTTGTTGCGGCACTGGAGCTGGCCCGCCGCGGCCTGGTCGAGATCGCCCAGGACGAGCCCTTCGCTCCGCTGAAATTGCGCTCCGCCGGATGATCGACGAATTTGTCCGTAGCGTCGAAGCGACCCTGTTCGCCTCGGCGACTCCGCTGACCGAGCAGGACATCGCGCTCCACGCCGGGGACGGCGATGTCGCGGCGGCGCTGGCGGCTCTCGCCGGCGATTATGCCGGGCGCGGGATCGAGCTGGTCGAGCGGGGCGGGCGGTGGCATTTCCAGACCGCGCCCGACCTCGCGCACTTGCTCCGCCGCACCCGCGACGAATCGCGCCGCCTGTCGCGCGCCGCCACCGAAACGCTCGCCATCATCGCTTATCACGAGCCGGTCAGCCGCGCCGAGATCGAGGCGATTCGCGGGGTCCAGATTTCCAAAGGGACACTGGATGTGCTGATGGAGGCGGGCTGGATTCGCCCCGCCGGGCGCCGCGAAGGCCCGGGCCGGCCGTTGCTTTATGCCACCAGCGCCGACTTCCTCAGCCACTTCGGGCTGGCCTCGCGCCGCGACCTTCCGGGGATCGACGATCTCCGGGCCGCCGGACTGCTCGACCCGCTTGACGAGGCGTTGATCGACGCGGCGCTGGAAAGCGGCGACGAGGAGGACTAGAAGGGGCAAGAAGTTTTTCTGGAGATCAAGCACATGGGCGGTTTCAGCCTCGTTCACTGGATCATTCTCGGCATCGTCGTCCTGCTGTTGTTCGGCGGCAATCGCTTCTCGGCGATGATGGGCGACGTCGCCAAGGGCTTGAAGAGCTTCAAGCAGGGCATGAGCGAAGACGAGCCCAAGCCCGCCGAGCGCCCGCCGGAGCGGCCCGCTCTGCAACAGGAGCGCCCGCCGATCGATATTACGCCGCAGGCGGCGCGTCCGCTCGACCCGACCATACCGCCGTCGACCACTCCGCCCCCGGCCGATTGATCGATCGTTAGAGGAGCCCGCCGGTGTTCGGCGTCGATTCGACCGAGCTGCTGATCGTTGCGATTGCAGCCCTGCTGTTCATCGGACCCAAGGATCTGCCGCGCGCGATGCGCGTCGTCGGCCAATGGGTCGGCAAGGTCCGCGGCATGGCGCGCCACTTCACCAGCGGCATCGAGACCATGATGCGCGAGGCCGAACTGGAGGAGATGGACCGCAAGTGGCGCGAGGATAATGCCGCGATCCTGCGCGATTATCCCGCTTCCGCCGATTATCCCGATCCGGTCGCGATCGACCATGACCCGGCGCAGGTCATGCTTCCGTTCGAGCCGTCGGCTCCGGAAGGTGCTGAAACCCCGCCATCGCAGCGGCCGCTGCCATGAACGACCTCGACGAAAGCAAGGCGCCTCTGCTCGACCATCTGATCGAATTGCGCAAACGGCTGCTGTGGTGCCTCGCCGCGCTCGCGCTGGCGTTCTTCGCCTGTCTTTATGTCGCCAAGCCGATTTTCGCGGTTCTGGTCCAGCCGCTGATCGCCGCCGGGCAGGGCAAGATCATCTACACCGACATTTTCGAAGCCTTTTTCGTCGAGGTGAAGGTCGCTCTGTTCGCGGCGCTGATGATCACTTTCCCGGTGCTCGCCACCCAATTGTGGCGGTTCGTCGCGCCGGGATTGTACCGCAAGGAAAAGCGCGCGCTGCTGCCGTTCCTGCTGATGACCCCGGTGCTGTTCGGCGCCGGCGCGAGCTTCGCTTACTACATCGCCATGCCCTATGCGCTCCGGTTCCTGCTGAGCTTCCAGGGCGATGTCGGCGGCATCCAGCAGGAAGCGCTGCCCGGGGTTGGCAATTATCTGACCTTCGTCACCCGCTTCATCTTCGGCTTCGGGGTCGCGTTCCTGCTGCCGATCGTGCTGATGCTGCTCGAGCGCGCCGGACTGGTCACGCGCGACCAATTGGCCAGGTCGCGCCGCTATGCGATCGTCGGCGCGGTCGCCATCGCAGCGGTGCTGACCCCGCCCGATGCGGTGTCGCAGCTGATGCTCGCGGTGCCGCTTTATGCGCTTTACGAATTCGCGATTCTTGCCATCCGCCTCACCCATTGGCGCGCGGCGCGCGTAAAAAAGGCCGCCGCTTCGGAACCGGCGGCGGCGTCAACTTCGGTGATCGAGGAAGAGCCCGAGATAAAAGTGGGCCCGGTAACGCCACCGGGGGGGGGGAGTGGTTAGCGTTTCCGGGCCCATGTAAGCGGATAGCGAGAGCGGGGGGGCAAAATTCGCTATCCGAACATGTAAACGCCCTCGTTTACGTTCGGGTTCCGGACCCTTGCAAATAATTTTGAAAATGCGTTCGCCGACCGCGATTCCGCCTCAGCGCGGCGGGAAGATCGGCAGGTCGACGCTGTATCGGCCAAGCTTGCGATCGAGCGGCGAGCGGAGCTGGCGGGCGAGCCCGGCGACGATCCGCTCGAACTGGATTTGCGCGGTATCTTTCTCATTCTCGGGGGC
>JANPMU010000073.1:0-4445 GCA_031427095.1 Sphingomonas sp. | reverse complement strand
GATTACCGGTTTCTTTTATTATCTGGTTGAGATCGCCGGCAATGCCCCGGGCGACCGCATCGTCATCGACTCGCTGATCGCGCTGGCGTTCGGCGCCTCGCTGATCTCGATCTTCGCGCGGTTGGGCGGCGGCATCTTCACCAAGGCCGCCGACGTCGGCGCCGACCTCGTCGGCAAGGTCGAGGCCGGAATCCCCGAGGACGACCCCCGCAACCCCGCCGTGATCGCCGATAACGTCGGCGACAATGTCGGCGATTGCGCCGGCATGGCCGCCGATCTGTTCGAAACCTATGTCGTCACCGTCGGCGCGACGATGGTTCTCACCGCACTGCTCGTGAAGAATGCCGGCGATGGCTTGCTCGCGCTGATGACCCTGCCGCTGCTGATCGGCGGGGTGTGCATCATCACCTCGATCCTCGGCACCTATTTCGTCCGGCTCGGCAAAAGCTCGAACGTCATGGGCGCGATGTACAAGGGCTTCGGGGTCACCGCCGTCACCTCGGCAATCGCGATCTACTTCGCCACGCAATATGCGCTTGGTGATCTCAACGCGACGATCTCGGCAGGCGAAACCAGCTTCACCGGCATGGACCTTTACTGGTGCATGCTGCTCGGGCTGGTCATCACCGGCCTGATCATCTGGATCACCGAATATTACACGGGTACCAACTATCGCCCGGTCCGCTCGATCGCCAAGGCGTCCGAGACCGGTCACGGCACCAACGTCATTCAGGGTCTGGCGATCAGCCTTGAAGCGACCGCGCTGCCGACGCTCGTGATCTGCGCCGGAATTATCATCGCTTATGCGCTCGCCGGGCTGATGGGGATCGCCTTCGCCGCGACCGCGATGCTGGCATTGGCCGGGATGGTCGTCGCACTGGACGCTTATGGCCCAGTGACCGACAATGCCGGCGGGATCGCCGAAATGGCCGGGCTCGACGATGACGTGCGCGCGCGCACCGATGCGTTGGACGCGGTCGGCAACACCACCAAGGCGGTGACCAAAGGCTATGCGATCGGTTCGGCCGGGCTTGCCGCGCTGGTCCTGTTCGCCGCCTACACCACCGACCTGAAGGAGTTCTTCCCGGGCCTGACGGTCAACTTCAGCCTCGAGAATCCCTATGTCATCGTCGGGCTGCTGCTCGGCGCGCTGCTCCCCTATCTGTTCGGGGCAATGGGCATGACCGCGGTCGGCCGGGCGGCGGGCGACGTGGTCAAGGACGTGCGCGAGCAGTTCCGCACCAACCCGGGGATCATGGATGGCACGTCGCGGCCCGATTACGCGCGCACCGTCGACCTCGTCACCAAGGCGGCGATCAAGGAGATGATCATCCCCTCGCTGCTCCCGGTGCTGGTCCCGATCCTGGTCTATTTCGTGATCACTGCGGTGGCCGGCCAGGCCGAGGGCTTTGCCGCATTGGGCGCATTGCTTCTCGGCGTGATCGTGTCCGGGCTGTTCGTCGCCATCTCGATGACCTCGGGTGGGGGCGCGTGGGACAATGCCAAGAAATATATCGAGGACGGCCACCACGGCGGCAAGGGCAGCGAGGCCCACAAGGCCGCAGTGACCGGCGATACCGTCGGCGATCCCTACAAGGATACGGCTGGCCCTGCGGTCAATCCGATGATCAAGATCACCAACATCGTCGCGCTGCTGCTGCTCGCGGCGCTAGCCGGGGGCGGCAACACGGTCCTCTGATCGGCGACCGGAACCTGGTTCAGGAAGGCGGGCGGGAGCGCAAGTTCCCGCCCGCCTTTCCTTTGAGGCGCTTCGCGGCTATGCGGGCGCGAAATATCAATCGATTCCAGACCGACAGGATTGCATGGCCAAGGAAGAACTTCTCGAAATGCGTGGGCACGTTGAAGAACTGCTGCCCAACGCGATGTTCCGCGTGAAGCTGGAGAACGGTCACGAGGTCCTGGGCCATACTGCGGGCAAGATGCGCAAGAACCGCATCCGCGTCCTCACCGGCGACGAGGTGCTGGTTGAGCTGACCCCCTATGACCTGACCAAGGGCCGGATCACCTACCGGTTCAAATAGGTCGGCGAATGCGGCTGGTGCTGGCATCGGCGAGCCCGCGCCGCCTCGACCTCCTCGCGCGGATCGGGATTGTTCCCGACGCGGTGATCCCCGCCGATGTCGACGAGAGCGTGATCACGACCGAGCTGCCGCGCGTCCATGCGCTGCGGTTGGCCCGCGAAAAGGCCGAGGCGATTGCGCTGCGCGAACCCGATGCTCTGGTTTTGGCGGCCGACACCGTGGTCGCGGTCGGGCGGCGGATCCTGCCCAAGGTCGAGGATGAAGCGACCGAGCGCGCATGCCTCAAGCTGCTGTCCGGACGCCGCCACCGCGTGCTGACGGCGATCGCGCTCGCCGCGCCGGGCCAGCCGCTGCGTACCCGCCTGAGCGAAACCCAGATCGTGCTGCGCCGCCTAAGCCATGCCGACATCGACCATTATGTCGCCAATGGCGAGTGGCGCGGCAAGGCCGGCGGCTATGCCATCCAGGGCTATGGCGAAGTATTCGTGCGGATGCTCCAGGGCAGCTGGTCGGGGGTGGTTGGGCTGCCGCTGGCCGAAACCCGGCTGCTGCTGATCGCGGCGGGCTATCCGCTTGGCTGAGTGGCTCATCGAGCGCGGCATCGGCGAAACGCGCCGCGTGCTGGTCGAGGATGGCCGGATTATCGAGGCACGGGTCGAACTCGATGGAGTCGTGCCGGCAGGAACGATTATCGCGGCGCGGCTGGTGACCATTGGTCACAGCGGGCGCAACGCCATCGCGCGGACCGGGGACGGCGCCGAATATCTGCTGCCCCACACGCCGCCCGGAGTGAGTGAAGGCGGCACGATCTCGGTCGAGGTCACGCGCGAGACTATCCCCGGCAACGAGCCGTGGAAGCGTCCGCTCGCCCGCGCCACCGACGCGGCGCCAGCAGCGCCGCCGCGTCAAGCGGGCGCGACCCTCCTGCCCTTCCCCTCGCCCGGCGTCGACGCGCTCGAGGCGGCGGGCTGGTCCGACCTGCTGGCGGAAGCCGCGAGCGGGATGGTCGAGTTCGCCGGCGGGCGGCTGCGCATTGTCCCGACCCCCGCGATGATCCTGATCGACGTCGATGGAACCCTGCCCGCTGCCGAACTCGCCGTCGCCGGAGCCCGCGCCTCGGGCGAAGCGATCCGCCGGATGGGGCTCGCGGGATCTATCGGGATCGACCTTCCCACCACCCCCGGCAAGGCCGTGCGTCAGGCCGCCGCCGACGCGATCGATGCCGCGCTGCCGCCACCGTTCGAGCGAACCGCGGTCAACGGCTTTGGCTTTGTCCAGATTATCCGCCCGCGCGCCCGCGCGTCGCTGGTCGAATTGTACAGCGGCGAGCGTGCCGACGCCGAAGCGCGCGCCCTGCTCCGCCGTGCCGCAACCGATAGCCGCACCGGCGCCAAGCGGCTGGTCGCCCACCCGGCGGTTATCGCCCGGCTCGAACGCCACGCCGACTGGATCGAAATGCTCGCAGCCCAGGTCGGCGGCGCAATCGCCTTGCGCGGCGATGTTTCGCTGGGCATGGGGGCGGGCCATGCCGAACCGTTCGCTTAAGCGCTGCCCGCTGTGCCGCCAGCCATCGACCGCGGAGCATGCGCCGTTCTGCTCGCGCGGGTGCAAGGATCGCGACCTGTTGAAATGGCTTGGCGACGGCTACGCCATCCCCGGCCCGCCGGCCGATCCGGATTATCCCGAAGGGGGCGCCCCAAGCGATGGGCTGGACAGCGAGAGGGGCGGCGGTTAGGACCCGCCTCGCTCGAACGGACGCAATGTCCCGACGGTGCGCCCGGGTAGCTCAGTGGTAGAGCAGACGACTGAAAATCGTCGTGTCGGTGGTTCGACTCCGCCCCTGGGCACCATTTTTTTGATTATCGCGCCGAGTTCCAGTTTGGTTGTCGGCGGCGGGCGAAGCCAAGGGTGTTGTGCCTGGCATCGCCGGGGAAGCCAGGGTGGTTGTGCCTGGCATCGCCGGGCGAAGCCAGGGGTGGTTGTGCGTGGCAATCGGCTGAGCTACCCGCCTCGGGCACCGTCGGGTGGCCAATTTCCTTTAGCATGAGCATAATCCTGCCGTGAACAGCCCATTCCAGAGCGTTGCACTGATCGGGCTTGGCCTGATCGGCTCGTCGATCGCTCGAGCGGTCCGCAAGGACATGCCCGGGGTCGAGCTGCGGGGCTATGACTCGGACCCCGCAGTCCGGCAGCGCGCGCTCGAATTGGGGCTGGTCGATCGGATCGCCGAAGCGCCCGGGGCGGCGGTCAGCGGGGCCGATCTCGTCATTCTATGTGTTCCGGTCGGTGCGATGAAGGAGGTCGCGCTGTCCATCGCCGCCGACCTTGGCGCGAATACCGTGGTGAGCGACGTCGGATCGTCGAAAGTGGCGGTCGCGGCAGCGCTTCGCGAGGCGCTTCCGC